>JAFMIX010000144.1 GCA_017853785.1 Verrucomicrobiales bacterium | reverse complement strand
TCGCGGTCGTGCCAGCAGTAATACGGCGCGCCGAGCTTGGAGATGAACTCGAAGGCGACGCGGGCGCGCTTCTGGGCATTGGCGACGGACGCGGAGCCGTCGTCCCACGGCCGCTGCATCGTGCCCGCGCCGAAGGGATCGCTACCGGTGCCGCGGAAGGTATGCCAGTAGACGACGGCGAAGCGCAGGTGGTCGCGCATGGTTTTGCCTTCGACGATCTCATTGGCGTTATAATGCTTGAAAGCGAGCGGATTGCGGGAGTGCGCGCCTTCGTAGCGAATCTGGCTGATTGTGGGGAATGCGGATTTCATGATGGTGCGGTGATTGTTTCCGGTCAGTTGCGGTTTGCGGCTGATGCCATGTTTTGTCCGGAAAAATAAAGTGGTTGTCCGACATGGATTCGAACCATGAATAACGCCTCCAAAGGGCGCTGTGTTACCATTACACCATCGGACAATCCCGAAAAATCTAGCGTTTCCACGAGGGGCAGGCAAAACAAAACTGCGACCAAGACCCAAAGCAGCCGGCGGGAAAACTGATTGACACCTAACCTAAGTATAGGATTCTACGCTCACCCAAGAGCAACCTGCAAGCAAAGGTGAGTTTATGAACGAACGGCAGATAATCAACTTGGTGATTCGAATCATCGAATCATCGGATTATTGGGCATTCTCTATGTGTTGCGGCACTGGGCTGTCATCTACTACAAGACCGGGCATATTCATTTCAACAACTGGTGGAAATTGATAGCCGAATGCTGCCTGATCCTCATCGGCATCTACATGATCAGCGGCGCGCGATTGCTGGTTAAATTCATGACCAAGGATTCTGAAAATAAACCCAAGGATAAGGAATAATCCACCTGGCACTGACGAATGAATGTATTTGTAACGGGCGGCGCCGGCTACATCGGCTCAATCTGCACCGAAGAGCTCCTCAACGCCGGCCATCAGGTCACCGTTTTTGACAACCTCACCGAAGGCCACCGTTCGGCCGTAGATAACCGGGCTAAGTTTATCCAAGGTTGTCTGAGCAACGCCGCTCTCGTCCAGGAATCGGTCCGCGCCGCCAAAGCTGAAGCAGTGCTGCACTTCGCCGCCAGCGCCCTCGTCGGCGAATCCATGACCGACCCCGGAAAATATTTCCGCAACAACGTCGCCTCCGGCCAGAACCTCCTGGATGCCGCCGTCGCCGCCGGGGTGAAGAAGTTCGTCTTCAGTTCCACCTGCGCCACCTACGGACCACCCGACCGTGTCCCCATGACCGAGGACCTGCCGCAGCGCCCGATCAACCCCTACGGCGAATCCAAGCTCATGTTCGAGAAGATGCTGGGTTGGTATCGGCAGGTGCACGGCCTCGACTTCGTCGCCTTCCGCTATTTCAACGCTGCCGGGGCCAGTGAGAAATTCGGCGAGCACCATCGCATCGAATCCCACCTCATTCCCAACGTCCTCTTTGTCGCCCTCGGCCAGAAACCCCACTGCGAAATCTACGGCACCGACTACCCCACGCCCGACGGCACCTGCATCCGCGACTACATCCACATCCGTGACCTCGCCCAAGCCCACATCCTCGGCTTGCAACCCCGCAAAAGCGGCTTCTTTAACCTCGGCAACGGCGACGGCTACTCCGTCCGCGAAGTCATCGCCACCTGCGAACAGATCTCCGGCAAAAAAATTCCCGTCATCGAAAAACCCCGCCGCGCCGGCGACCCACCCCGGCTCGTCGCCGGTGCCGCCAAAGCCAAGACCGAACTTGGCTGGAAACCCCAGTTTCCCAAACTCGCGGACATCGTCGCCACCGCTTGGCAGTGGCACCAGCAGAATCCCCATGGCTATCGGGATTAACCCCCGCCGCCCGCATCCCCTCGGGGAGGTTGCCCCGGAACATCCCCGGCCGGAAACCGCCTTGCCAAATCCCGTCTCCGCACTATTCTGCGCCAAGCGCCTCCGGCAGCCGGAGCGGGCGACCCCGACACCATGAAAAAAATATTTCTTGTCGAAGACGATCCCATCGTCGTGGAAATCTACCGCAGGAAATTTGAACGGGAGAATTATCAGGTGTCCGTCGCAACCGATGGGCTGGCCGCCATGCGGGAAATTTTGCTTAACCCGCCTGACCTCGTCATCCTGGACCTGATGCTGCCCAAGTTCAATGGCGCAGATGTGCTCAAGTTCATCCGCACCAACCCCGCGCTGCGCCACACCAAGATCGTCATTTTCTCCAACGCCTACATGACCGAAGTCGCCCTCGATGCCGCTAAAATCGGCGCCGATGCTTCGATCCTGAAATCGAGTTGCACCCCGGCTCAGCTCATCAGCATCGTCAAAACCCTCCTCGAAGGTAGCGGCGTGGTGGAACAGCCCCAGCCTCACGTCACGCCCCTTTCCGTTGCGCCCACGCCGCCACCAGCGCCAAAAAATCTTGTACCCGCCGCCAGCACCGAAGCCGCACCGGACCGACCGACCGCCCCTACCCCGGCCCACCCGTCCACGACTGCCGCCCCCTCCGAGCAACAATACCGTCAGGACCTCCTCCAGACAGGGCTCGAAGCGCTGACCGTGATTCGCGAACTCTGCACCAACCTCATCCATGACCCCGAACCGCAAGCCCGCTTGTTGCAACTGAAGTCCCTGCACCGCCAGGTTCATTTCTTTACCGTCCGCGCCGGGCTGGCCCACTGCGAGCGGCTGGCCCATCTCGGCACCGCCTTGGAGGCGCTACTCTTTGAACTCCAGGAGCGCCCCACCCACATCGGCGACTCGACCATCAAGACCATTGAGACCGCCGTGCAGTTTCTCGGCGAACTCCTCGCCCGCGCTGACTCCAACGAACCGGACCGGGTCACGCCCACCAACCTCCTGGCCGTCCTCGTCGTAGATGACGAACCGATCTCCAACCGCGCCCTCGTCTCCGCCTTGAACCGCGCCAACGTCAAGGCCACCAGCACCGCCGACTCCGCCGCCGCACTCGACCTTTCCCAGAACCACCGCTACGACCTGCTGTTGCTCGATTACATGATGCCCGGCATGGACGGCCTCGAGCTCTACCGCAAACTCCGCGCCCTGCCCCGCTACCAGAAAACCCCCGTCATCTTCGTCACCAGCGCCACTGACTTCAAAGCGCAGCATACCGAAATCATCGCCCGCGGCGACGACATCATCACCAAACCGATTCTCCCCATCGAACTCGCTGTGAAATCCCTGACGCTCATTTTCAAAAGCCAGCTCGCAACCAGACCCTGACCCCGCAATATCACGGACGCCTTCCTCGCCGCCATCGCCGAAGCCCGCAAGGGCGGCGCTGCCGGAGGCATCCCCATCGGCTCCGTCCTCGTCTGCGACGGTCAGATCATCGGGCGCGGCCACAACCAGCGCGTGCAGCATGGCAGCGTCATCCATCACGCCGAGATGAATTGCCTCGAAAACGCCGGCCGCCTCACCGCCAAGATTTATTCCCGCTGCACACTGTACTCCACGCTTTCGCCCTGCCCGATGTGCAGCGGCGCCGCGTTGCTCTACAAAATCCCGCGCATCGTCGCAGGCGAGAATGTCACCTTCCAAGGCCCGGAAGCCTACGTCCGCGCCCAAGGCGTGAAGCTGGAAATCCTCAACGACCCCGCGTGTATCCAGTTGATGCAGGACTTCATCGCCGCGCGGCCGGAATTGTGGAACGAAGACATCGGGGTGTAATGCCGCGGTGAGATTGTAATTGGCGAAGCCGCCGTGCCCTGCTAGATTTGCCTATGCAAACACAGACCGTCGCCAAACTCATCGGGGTCGCCATCCTCATCTTTGTGGTGATCATCGTCTCCTCCACCGGCACTTACGTCGTCAACCCCGGCTTCCGCGGTGTCGAGGTGACGCTCGGCAAGGTCTCACCCGTATTCAAACCGGAAGGCTTCGGTTGGAAGACCCCTTTCGTCACGCACATCGTCCCCATGTCCATCCGCCAACAGACCCGCGAACTGGCGGCGGACTGCTATTCCTCCGACCTCCAACAGGTGAAGACCGAACTGCGCGTGCTCTATCGCATCCCCGAAAGCTCCATCGTGAAGATTTATCAGCAGTTCGCCGGCGATCCGTTCGACAGCCTCATCGCCCCGCGCGTGCAGGAGGCCCTCAAGGAAGTCACCGCCCTGCAAAGCGCCGAGCAGATCGTCAAAAAACGCGAGGAGATCAAAACCAAGGCCCTCGCCGCCGCCCAACTCAAGGTCGGCGAAATCCTCATTATCGAAGACATCGTCATCCAGAACATTGACCTGACCAAGGAACTGGAAACCGCCATCGAGGCCAAGATGGTGCAGGAACAGGAAGCGGCCAAAGCCAAATTCACCCAGCAAAAAGCCCAGATCGAAGCCGACACTGCCGTCATCAAAGCCAAGGGCGAAGCCGAATCCATCCGCATCCGCGGCGAAGCTCTCAAACTCACGCCCGCCTTCATCGAACTCCAGATCGTCGAAAAGTGGGACGGCAAAACCCCGCTCGTGGTCGGCGGCGAAGCCACCGGCGCCAACATCCTCCTGCCACTGACCGATCTGGAAAAGCGCCGCAACGCCACCCCCGCACGCTGATGCATCCCCGCGCCCTGGCCATCCTGAAACTCCTCGTCATCCTCGGCGTGCTGGTGGTGCTGATCCTCATTTTCCCGCGGGCGATGGCGTTCGTCGAGATGGCCGCCCGGGAGTTGCGTTATCTTTGGTGGGTCATCCTCCTCGCCGCCCTGGCGATCTGGCTCATCTGGGGCTTCGGCCGGAAACCAAAATGATCACGCCGCTTCGGCGTCCTGCTTGCGGCGGATGATGGGCGGCGTTTCCCCGCGGACCACGGCGCTGGTGATCTTCACCGTCATGATGTTGCCGTCGCTGGGCGCGTCATACATCACATCGAGCATCACTTTTTCCAAGAGACTCCGCAACGCCCGCGCGCCCGTGCCCTTCTTGATGGCTTGCGCCGCAAATTCGCGCAGGGCGTTGTCCGTGAATTCCAGTTCCACGCCCTCCATCGCCATTAGCTTGGCAAACTGCTTGGTCAACGCGTTCTTCGTGTCGGCCAGGACGGAGACAAGTTGCGCCTCGGTCAATTCCGCCAACACTGTCACCATCGGCAGCCGCCCGACAAATTCGGGAATGAAACCGAAGCTCAACAAATCTTCCGGCTCGACGCGCTCCAGCAACTCATGCCGCGCCGCGCTAGCGGCGTCGTGGCCCGCGCCCGCTGCACCGAAGCCCATCACGTGTTTGCCGAGCCGGCGTTGGACGATTTTTTCCAAACCCACGAACGCGCCGCCACAGATGAAAAGGATGTCCGCCGTGTCCACGCGGATGTATTCCTGCTGCGGATGCTTGCGCCCACCCTGCGGCGGCACACTGCAGACCGTGCCTTCGAGAATCTTCAGCAACGCCTGTTGCACGCCTTCGCCGCTCACGTCGCGGGTGATGGACGGCCCGTCGGCCTTGCGCGTGATCTTGTCAATCTCGTCGATGTAGATGATGCCGCGCTGGGCGCGCTTCACGTCGTAATCAGAATTTTGCAGGAGGCGCAGGATGATGTTCTCCACGTCCTCGCCCACGTAACCGGCTTCGGTCAACGTCGTCGCATCGGCGATGGCGAACGGCACATCGAGAACCTTCGCCAGCGTGCGCGCGAGCAAAGTCTTGCCCGAGCCGGTCGGCCCGACCATGAGGATATTGCTCTTCTCGATCTCGACTTCGGGATGCTTGGGGGCGGGCTGGACGGCGACCTCACTCTCGGCGGATTCCGCCGCAGCGGCAGCGGCGAGCGCGGCGGCTTTGTCTGAAACGCGCTTGTAGTGATTGTGCACGGCCACGGCCAAGGTCTTCTTCGCGTGTTCCTGGCCGATGCAGACGCGGTCGATCTGACGCTTGATTTCGGCGGGATTGGGGACTTTCATCTCGGGCAGTTCGGTCT
>JAFMIX010000143.1 GCA_017853785.1 Verrucomicrobiales bacterium | reverse complement strand
CCATGGGCTGGTTCAACAGCTCGCCGCCGACCCTCCAGGGCCGCGTCGGCGTCGCCCCGAACACCGCCACGGATGTCCTCCTCGGCCAGTTCGTGATCGACCGCAACGCCTTCGCCGGCAACTGGGCGCTCACCATCGGCTTCAACGACGGCGTCGCTGGTTCGGCCGTGCAGTTCGCGACCGCCAACTTCGCGATCGGCGTGATTCCCGCTCCGGGCGCGATCGCCCTCCTCGGTCTCGCCGGCCTCGCTGGCCGTCGTCGCCGCTGAGCGGTACGCAACAAGAGATCAAAGCACTCTTCATCCCGGCCGCGGTTCACACCGCGGCCGGGGTTGCTTTTTGTGCGTCTTTGCGCCTCTTTGTATCTTTTTGATCGCGCTCCAAGTCTCGGAGCGCGCGAATTTTGAGCGCACCGTGCACGCCCCAGCGCGAACGAGCCCCCAAAATCCCTGCGCAGAACTGATGTTGGATTGACTCTTCTCGGGCGCCCCTTGTCCCAAAGGGTCGGTCCCCCCGCTGGCCTCCCAGCCAGCCCCAGGCATCCCGTTCGCTCAGCCCCTTTCCGCCGCGGAATCTCGTTCCCACCTCGCGGCGTTCCCGTTCCCTCTTTCCCTTGGAGTTTGAACTATGCATCGTGGAATCTTTGTCGCGTCCCTCGCCGGCCTTGCTGTCGCCGGCTCCGCATCGGCTGCCTTTGTGAGCTTCGTGTCCACTGTCACGCAGGTGACCACCGGCGGCGTCCTCCTGGACCAGGTCCGCGTCGTGGCCCGCTTCAACGGCCCGACCGACACCGTCCTCAACGCCTTCAACCTGGTCTACCAGGGCGGCGCGACGGTCGCTGATCCGTACGGCGCCTTCTACCACAAGGACAACTCGGACTACAACGGTGGCGTGCTTGGCAAGCAGTACGGCACCTGGGCGCCCACCCTCACCGGTAGCGCGACGCTCAACCGTCCGTTCGACTCGTTCCTCACCATCGGTGGCACCGCCACTGCGACCAACTCGACCAGCGCCGATCCCTCGTGGAACTCGGGCGGCTCGGGCTCGCACGCCGGTGGCGCCGTGGGCTGGAACCGCGCTGACCTCCTGAACAACGGCACCATGGGCTGGTTCAACAGCTCGCCGCCGACCCTCCAGGGCCGCGTGGGCGTCGCTCCGAACACCGCCACGGATGTCCTCCTCGGCCAGTTCGTGATCGACCGCAACGCCTTCGCCGGCAACTGGGCGCTCACCATCGGCTTCAACGACGGCGTCGCTGGTTCGGCCGTGCAGTTCGCGACCGCCAACTTCGCGATCGGCGTGATTCCCGCTCCGGGCGCGATCGCCCTCCTCGGTCTCGCCGGCCTCGCTGGCCGTCGTCGCCGCTGAGCGGTACGCAACAAGAGATCAACGCGCTCTTCATCCCGGCCGCGGTTCACACCGCGGCCGGGCTCTTTTTGCCCAGAAACCAGGGCATTTCGTGGCATGACCGTATTGTCATTTCTGGCCTCGATATCGAATAGGTTTTCGAACCAGCCCCGTTTCCGCGCCGCAAATCTACCGCCTCCCACCGATTTCTTGCGCAGAATCCGCCGCCGTTCACCTTTCCTCCAGTACGGCGGAGCCCTCTCCGCGAAGTTTCCGTTCCCGTCGGAATCCCCCTCCGACCCGCTTGTTTTTGTTCGCTCATCCCCGCACCGCTGCTCCCATTGCGGCCGCGGGTTCCCTTCAGTTCCCGCTATCCCTTTCCCTCGATTCCCGGAGTTTGAATCATGAACAGTGGCGCCATTGCGTCCGTTGTCGGACTTGCGTTCGCCGGCTCTGCCTCGGCTGCTTTCGTCGGCTTCTACAGCACCGTCACGCAGGTGAGCTCGGGAATCCTGGTCATGGACCAGGTGCGCGTCGTGGCCCGCTTCAACGGCCCGACCGACACCATCCTGAATGTGTTCAACCTGTCGTACCAAGGCGGCGCGACGCCTGGAATCGACCCGTTCAACGCCTTCTACCACAAGGACAACTCCGACTACAACGGAGGCATCCTCTCGAAGCAGTACGGCACCTGGGCGCCCACCCTCACGGGAAGCGCGACGCTCAACCGCCCGTACGACTCGTTCCTGACCATCGGCGGCAACGCCACCGCGACAAACACCTCCAACGCCGACCCCTCGTGGAACTCGGGCGGGTCGGGAGCGCACGCGGGCAGCGCCGCGGGCTGGAACCGCGCCGATCTCCTGAACAACGGAACCATGGGTTGGTTCAACAGTTCGCCGCCGAATCTCCAGGGCCGCGTGGGCGTCGCCCCGAACACCGCGACCGATGTGCTCATCGGCCAGTTCGTCATCGACCGCGGACTGACCGCGGGCGAGTGGGCGCTGACCGTCGGTTTCAATGATGGCATCCCGGGGTCATATGTTCAGTTTGCGACCAGCAACTTCGTCATTGGAGTTCCGGCTCCTGGCGCGCTGGCGCTGCTCGGACTTGCAGGAATGCCTGGGCGCAGGCGCCGCTGAAGCCGATCCAAATCGACCAAGATTGACGACCCGACCTCGGCACGCGCCGAGGTCGGGTCCTTTCACAACTGCGCACGAGTCGTTCCGACCAAGTCATGCCGTTGGTCAATCAGTTGTTCGAACGGTGATCAATCCGACCGCTTCTTGCGCAGGATTCCAAGCCAAGTGCCTCTTCTCCTTCAACCCAACGTCCCTTTGGTGCCTGGCTGCAGACCCTCTGCATGACCACGCCGTTGGTTTCCGCAAACCGCTCGTTTTTGCCAAGTTTCCCTGGCAATTCGAAGCGAACAGCTCAGGAGCAAGATCGGATGCTTCGTTGCCTCATCGCGTCTGGCGCCTCCCTCGGCGTTGCAGCATCGTCCTCAGCGGCGTTCGTTTCATTTGTCACGACTGTCACTCAAGTTAACTTGGGACAGTTCCAACTTGATCGGATCCAGCTCTTCGCTCGATTCAACGGCGGGTCTGACACCGTGCTGAACGCGTTCAGCCTCGGGTATGTCAGCGGCTCGCTCGTGCCGGACCCATTCAGCGGCTTCTATCACCGCGACAATTCCGACTACAACGGCGGAATCCTCTCGCAGCAGTACGGGACCTGGGCGCCCGCGCTCACCGGAAGCGCGACCGCAAACCGCCCGTACGACTCGTTCCTTACGATCGGTGGAACTGCCACCGCAACGAACACCTCGAGCGCAGACCCGTCCTGGAACTCCGGCGGATCGGGCTCCCATGCCGGCGGAGCGGCGGGCTGGAATCGCGCCGACCTTCTCAACAACGGAACCATGGGCTGGTTCAACAGTTCGCCCCCGAACCTCCAGGGGCGAGTCGGGGTTGCGCCGAACACCCTGACGGATGTGCTGCTCGGCCAGTTCGTGCTCGACCGGGGGGCCTACGGAGGCCTGTGGACGATCACCATTGGGTTTAACGACGGCATCCCAGGCTCCTACGCACAGTTCGCAACCGGCACCTTCCACATGGGCGTGCCGGCACCGGGCGCCGTTGCGCTGCTCGGCCTTGCCGGCCTTGCACGCAGGCGACGCCGCTGAATCTGAAAATTGTCGGGCGGCCGTAAGGGCTTTCATTTCAAGGCACTTGCGAGGCTTCTCGGCCGCATGGTTGAGAACCTCGCTGTTTCTTGCGCAAACGCGGGCAGCGTGCTGCTCTTCTCTGCTGACTCGGATCCCACCGAGTCGTCCCCCCGCTGGGTTCCCTCCCAGCTCCTTGTCCCCCCTCTTTGATGTCGTGGAACTCCCCTTCTGCACGGCGTCCCCGTTCCCTCTATCCCTTGGAGATTGAACAATGAACTGTGGAATGATTGCGTCCCTCGCTGGCCTCGCCGTTGTCGGTTCCGCATCCGCAAGCCTCAGCGGCTATGTGGTGGCTGTGACCCAGGTTACGACTGGCGGCGTCCTCCTCGACCAGTACAAGGTCTTTGCTCGCTTCACCGGCCCCACCGACACGCTGCTCAACATGTTCAACATGTCCTACTCGGGCGGTGCCGCTGCCGGTACCGACCCCTACGGCGCCTTCTACCACAAGGACAACTCGGACTACAACGGTGGCGTGCTGTCGCAGACCTACGGTACCTGGGCGCCCTCACTCACCGGTAGCGTGACGCTCAACCGCCTGTACGACTCGTTCCTCGTGGTCGGTGGCACCGCCACGGCGACCAACACGTCGAACGCCGATCCCTCGTGGAACTCGGGCGGCTCGGGCTCGCACGCTGGCGGCGCCGCGGGCTGGAACCGCGCGGACCTCCTGAACAACGGCACCATGGGCTGGTTCAACAGCTCACCGCCGAACCTCCAGGGGCGCGTCGGCGTCGCCCCGAACATCGGGACCGACGTGCTCATCGGTCAGTTTGTGATCGACCGCAACGCCAATGCGGGGACCTGGACCGTCACCGCGGGCTACAACGACGGCATCGCCGGCTCGCAAGTTCAGTTCTATACCGGCACCTTCTCGCTGCCGGCCCCCGGCGCCGTTGCCCTCCTCGGCCTCGGCGGCCTCGCCGGCCGCCGCCGCCGCTGAATCGGCACTGAAACCAACGAAAAACCCGGGCCGATTTCAAATCGGCCCGGGTTTCTTGTTGGCAGCGCGCGGCAAGGCACCGATGCTCGCAAAGACCTGTCCGACATGTGCTTGCGATCAGGAACCGAACAAGCATGTCAATCGGTTATAAGACATCAGACAGTCAGTTCTACCCCGAAAAACTGATTTCGCAGCATCGCTTGCGCAGAGTCACCCGCCGCCTCTGCTCTTCCCCTCTGCCGTCCGTGCATTCATTGTCCGCCCCCTCTGGCGGCCAGTGAGTCCACGGAAGGTTGTTCACCCGTGGATCACCCCGATCCTGAGTACTTCCCAACTGCGAGGCTCCCCTCGCCCCCCCCTGTAGGAGAGAAAGATGAAGAACGGAATGATGATTGCCTCCCTCGCCGGCCTCGCTGTGGCGGGCTCGGCCTCCGCGACCTTCGTGGGCTTCGTCGTCGTGACGACGCAGGTCACCACTGGTGGAGTCCTCCTCGACCAGCACAAGATCTTCGCGCGTTTCAACGGTCCGACGGACACCGTCCTGAACGTGTTCAACCTCG
This sequence comes from Verrucomicrobiales bacterium, assembly GCA_017853785.1. Taxonomy (GTDB): domain Bacteria; phylum Verrucomicrobiota; class Verrucomicrobiia; order Limisphaerales; family JAFMIX01; genus JAFMIX01. The sequence continues at coordinate 855 of JAFMIX010000143.1, read as the reverse complement.
CGTATAACGGCTCGTCGTCCGCGGCTGACCCCTACGGCCAGTTCTACCACAAGGACAACTCCGACTACAGCGGTGGCGTCCTTGGCCAGCAGTACGGAACCTGGGCGCCGCAGCTCACCGGCAGCGCGACCCTGAACCGCCCCTTCGACTCGTTCCTCGTCATCGGCGGCACCGCCAGCGCAACCAACTCGACCAGCGCCGACCCCTCGTGGAACTCGGGCGGCTCGGGCACGCACGCTGGTAACGCCAGCGGCTGGAACCGCGCCGACCTCCTCGACAACGGCACCATGGGCTGGTTCAACAGCTCACCGCCGACCCTCCAGGGCCGCGTGGGCGTTGCTCCGAACACCGCCACGGATGTTCTGCTCGCCCAGTTCGTGATTGATCGCGGCGGGAACTTCGGCGTCTGGTCGCTGACCGTCGGCTACAACGACGGCGTGGCAGGCTCTGCCGTGCAGTTTGCGACGAACACCTTCGGCGTTCCCGCTCCGGGCGCGCTCGCCCTCCTCGGTCTCGCTGGCTTCGCCGGCCGTCGCCGCCGCTGAGCGAGTTTCAGCCAACTGAATGATCCCACCGCCGCGGGCAACCGCGGCGGTGGTCATTTTGCCCGGGTGCAGGAGGCAAATCCTCAAGCGCTTCAGAGAGCAGCGATTACGCATCTCTTTTTCAGAAGCAGACTTGTGGCGAGAACTTTGAAGACAGCGCGCGACCCGAGGCTCTGCGCAAGGACTCCGAGAATCTGCCCAAAAAGGCACTTTGCTTTCTTGACTGGCTTCCGATCGCGGGGCATCTTCGAATCTGAGGGTTGTCTGCGCCTGGAGAGGCGCCTGCTCCAAGTCCAAAGGAGCAGCCGAG
>JAFMIX010000142.1 GCA_017853785.1 Verrucomicrobiales bacterium | reverse complement strand
GCCACCAACTTTGCGCCGGTGCTGCCGCCGGCAACCAACCGCGTGGTCAACGAACTTACAACCTTGACCGTGACGAACAGCGCGACCGACAGCGGCGTGCCATATGAGACCCTTTTCTACACGCTGGTGAATCCGCCCGCCGGCGCGAGCATAGATACCAATGGCGTGATCTCTTGGACTCCCGCCGAAGATCAAGGCCCGGGCACAAATGTGTTCACCACCATCGTGACGGATGACGGCGTGCCGCCCCTGGCCGCCACGAACAGCTTCACGGTGACGGTGAACGAATGGAACATCGCACCGATGCTCCCGGGACAAGCGGACCGCGCGGTGTATGATTTGAGCCCGGTGCTGGTCACCAACACCGCCGCCGACGCCGACGTGCCGGCGAACCCGCTGACTTACACGTTGGTTGACGCTCCGGTCGGGGCGAGCATCGATGCGGCGGGCATCATCACCTGGACGCCCGTCGCTGGAGTCACGCCGCGCACGAACATCTTCCAAACCATCGTCTCCGACACCAGCCCGGCGGCGGTCAACGCGACCAGCTTTAGTGCGACGAATCGCTTCACCATCGTCGTGGCGACGAACAGCCCGCCGGGATTGCCCGCGCTAACCAACCTGACTTTCACCGAACTCACACTGCTGCGCGTGACCAACACCGCCACGGACCCGGACATTCTTAATGACTGGCCGCTCTCCCGGTTCAACGCCACGAACCGCATCGAGTTTGATTACCCCAACCGCGCTGCGCTGCTGGCGGATGGCTGGAGTTTCATCGCCACCAATTCCCTCGGCGCTCCCCGCGACACCGAGATCACCGACACCAACCTCGGCGCGGTGGTTTCCTGCGATCAAGCCACACACCCCGGCGCGGTCCGCATCCCGGCGGACTTGGGCGATCTGTATGAGAACCTCAACACCTCGCGCAACACCCTCTTCCGCAGTCTGCCCCCCAACTGGAGCAGCGTGCGGTTGCGGGTAAATTTCGTCCCCGTGCAGAATAATCAGCAGGTGCAATTGCTGCTGTATCAGCATGACAACAACTTCATCCGGCTCGGCCGCTTCTTCAATTCCACCTTCGGCGGCCAGTGCGTGGGGATGGGCCGCGAACTCGCCGCTAGCGACACGAACCTGCGCACCGTGAGCGAGACGGCGACCAATGTCATCCTCCGCCTCGACCGCAACCAAGGCACGGGAATCATCACGGGCCTTTATTCGGAGGACGGCACGAATTGGGTGTGGTTGCAGCAGACCAATGCGCCCTTCGCCAGTCTGCGGCTGGGCATCTTCGTGGGGGGTTCACCCAGCGGCTTCCCCAACGCCGACCTGGAACAGTTGGACGTCATCACCGAGGACTTCGCGCCCAACCAGCTCACCTACCAGTTGCTCGCCGCCCCGACCAACGCCGCCATCGCCGCCAACGGCATCATCACGTGGGCGCCAAACGAAGACCAGATTCCGGGCGCGAATGTCTTCACGACCAAGGTGACGGACGATGGCCAGCCGCCATTGTCCGCGACCAACAGCTTCACCGTGGTGGTGACGGGAGGAAACACCGCTCCCAATCTGGGTATGGTCTCGAACCAGATCATCGCAGAACTCAGTCAACTGATCATCACGAACGCCGCAAGTGACAGCGATCTGCCCGCGCAGCAGTTGAATTACGCGCTGGTGGCTGCTCCGGCGGGAGCGAGCGTTGACACGAACGGCGTGATCATGTGGACGCCGGACGAGAGCCAGGGTCCGGGGACGAACGTCATCACGACCGTGGCGACGGACAGCGGGGTGCCGCCATTGAGCGTGACGAACAGCTTCACGGTGGTGGTGACGGAAGTGAACGTGGCGCCGGTGTTGGGGGCGGTGTCGAACCGGACGCTGGTGGGGTTGCCGCCGTTGGTGGTGACGAATGCGGCGACGGACGCGGACCTGCCGGCGCAGTTGTTGACCTACAGCCTGAGCGGTCCGGCGGGAGCGAGCATTGATACGAACGGCGTGATCACGTGGACGCCGGGGGTGGGCGACGTGCCGGGCACGAACGAATTTGCAACGGTGGCGAGCGATGGCAGCCTGAGCGCCACGAACAATTTCACGGTGATTGTTTCTCCCGAACCAATCGTCAACCCCACCGTCATCGAAGCGGTCGCGGTCACGAACGGCCTCGCCACGCTTCAGTGGAACACCGTTTTGGGCCACACCTACCGGTTGCAATTTGCGACCAACCTCACGGATGCCGTCTGGGTGGACGTGCCTCCGGATGTGTTCAGCACCGGCACAACGCTCACCGTCACCAACGCGGTCGGGCCGGCGCCGTATCGGTTTTTCCGGGTTTTCATCGTGCGTTGAACCGGCCGGGATGATATTTGCAGGGCCGGCCATTCACGACCGCGTCACAATCAAGTCTGGCACAAGAACGCATGAACGGGCAGACCTCAAAAAATAAATTGGCCGCGTACTGGGGCTTCGAGCGCGTGACCGCTTGGGTCTGGTTCAGCAACCTCGTCATCAATTTCCTGCCGGACCTCTGGATCATCAACCGCTACGTCCGGCCCGCGCTGGCGCGGTTCATGGGCTTGCGGTGCGGCCCCGGGGCGATGCTGGAAAAGGACGTTTTCTACGGCGACACGCGCCATATCACCCTCGGCACAAAAGTCCACCTGTGCCGGAAGGTTTTTCTGGACGCCTCCCGGCCCATAACCATCGGCAACCACGTCTCCATCGCGTTTCAAGTGACGTTGATCACCAGCTCGCACGAATTCGGGCCGGCGGAACAGCGGGAAGGCGCGCCCACCGGCGCGCCGATTGTGATCGAGGACGGGGTGTGGATCGCCGCGCGGGCGATTGTCGGCCCCGGCGCGATCGTCGGCGCGGGCAGCGTGATTTCCGCCGGCGCGGCGCTGATGCATTCCATACCACCGAACTCGTTGGTCGCGGGAGTCCCCGCCCGGGTCATCAAGCGGCTGGATGCGGGAACGCCTGCAGTGCCGCCGCCCCACGCCGCCGCTAATTGATGGCGGTGCGGCGGCCCAACCGGCCCTCACCCCTACCCCCTCTCCCATCGGGTGGGTGCGGGCCGCTCGCGTGAAACCAAACCAATGGCTAAAAACTTGTTGGACCACTCCAGCGTGAACATCGGCGCCGCCATTCTTTCCACCGGAGCGGACGCTTCCCCAGCGGTGATCTACAAGAACACCGTCCTGACCCACGGCGAACTGCGGCAGCAAGCCACGCAGGTCGCGCGCGGACTGTTGGCGCGCGGGCGGCAACCCGGCGAGCGCATCGTCATCTGCGCGGAGAACTGCCCGTTCTTCGTCGTGGCCTACCTCGGCGTCATCCGCGCCGGACTGGTCGCGGTGCCGGTGCCCCCGGATGTTTCCGCCGCGACCCTGGAGCAACTCGTCCGCGAAACGGAATCCAAGGAGTTGTTGGTTTCGGAAAGTTCATTCAAGCGTCTCCGGCCCGCCGCCGAAAAATGCCAGGTGGTCCTCCAAGACGAAACCACCTTGGCCCCGGCCGCCCGCAGCGACTCCGCCCCCGACTGGCCGAAAGTTGACGCCGCGAGCAGTCTGGCCGCGCTGATATTCACCTCGGGCTCCACCGGCGTCCCGAAGGGCGTGATGGTCAGCCACCGGAACATCGCGGTGAATTCGCAGGACATCATCGGCTATCTGGGGTTGACCGCCGCGGACCGCGCCATGGTCGTGCTGCCGTTCCATTATTGCTACGGCTTGTCGGTGTTGCACACGCTGCTGCTCGCGGGGGGCGCGGTGGTGCTGAATAATAATTTCCGGTTGTTCCCCGAAGCCGTCTTGCAGGAGATGATTCAAAAGAAGTGCACCGGGCTGGCAGGCGTGCCCTCGACGTATCAACTGTTATTGCGCAAATCGCGCTTTTGCCAGTTGCGTTTTCCGCAGCTCCGCTGGTTGCAACAGGCCGGCGGCAAACTGCCCAATCTGCAGATCATCGAAATCCTGCAGGCTTTCCCCCAGGTCCGTTTCTACACGATGTATGGCCAGACCGAAGCCACTGCCCGCCTGAGCTATCTGCCGCCGGAACGGCTCGGGGATAAACTCGGCTCTATCGGCTGCGGCCTGCCGGCCACCCGGCTGGAAGTACTCACCCCGGCGGGGATGCCGGTCTGCCCCGGATCGGATGAGGTCGGCGAAATCGTGGCGAGCGGGGACAACATCACCCTCGGCTATTGGAATGATCCTGTCGAGACGGCCCGGTTCTTCCGCGCGGGAAAATTACACACCGGTGACCTCGCCCGCGTGGACGCCGAGGGCTTCATCTACATCGTGAATCGTGACCGGGATTTGATCAAATCCGGCGGCAACCGCGTCAGCGCCACCGAGGTGGAGGACGTGGTGGCGGAGTTGCCGGCGGTGGTGGCGGTCGCGGTGCTGGGCGTGCCGCATGAGTTGCTGGGAGAGGCGGTGCACGCGGTTATCGTGGCCCAGTCCGGGGCGGGATTGACCGCCGAGGCCGTGCGGGCGCACTGTTGGCGGCGGCTCGCCCCCTTCAAAGTGCCGGAACAAGTCACCTTCCTGGAACAGTTGCCGCAGAACAGCGCGGGCAAGGTGCTCAAGCCGCGCCTCAAGGAAATGCTTCAAAGCGCGGCGCAAACCTGACAGGATTCCCCGACCGAAGGCGGCTCTGCCGCTTTCGCCAAACCGCATGAACCGAAAAAAAGTTTTGAAACTTCTCCTGGTCGGCGCCGGCGCGGTCGGGGCCGGGGTATTGCTTTTCCTGTGGCGAACCGATACTGATAAACCCCCCATGAGCGGCCCAAATCATCCGGCGCAACCCCTCGACCTCTCCGCCCATGCAGATGCCCCGCCAGCCACCCCGCTGCGGCTGTTGTTCATCCATCATTCCGTGGGCGGCCACCTGCTGGCCACGCCGGGAGCGGATGTCGGGACCAATTGCATTTACCAGTCCCACCCCAACGGCGGCGGGCTGCGCGACCGCTTGCAAGCGGCCGCCTATGAAGTGCGCGAGGCTTCCTATGGCAGCGTGATTGGCGGACGCACCGACATCCGGGACTGGCCGGAAAAATTCGCCGGACAAATGGACAAAATTCTGGCCTGCGATTCCCAGGATCAAAGCTATCCGGACGGCCGCCGCAACCAGATCGTCGTTTTCAAATCCTGTTTCCCCAACAACAACTTCCTTGCCGCCGGCCAGGCGCCGGGAAATCCCGCCGGGCCGGGCCTGACCGTGTGGAACGCCAAAGCCGCCTACAACGCCCTGCTGGCGGAGTTCCGCCAGCGCCCGGAGGTGTTGTTCGTCTGCTTCACCGCGCCGCCGCAGGCGCCGAAACTGAAACCGCTCTCGCGGGTGAAACAATGGGTGAAAGCCCTGCTGGGCATCAGTCCCGTCCCCGCCCGCCGCGCCGCGCTGGCGCGGGAGTTCAACAATTGGTTGAGCGACCGCGATGGCTGGCTGAAAAACTATCCTCTCTCGAACGTCGTCGTGTTCGACTACTACGATATCCTCACCGACCATGGCGTGGCCAACCTCTCGCGCTATCCCACCGGCGGCGGCTACGACAGCCACCCCAGCACCGAAGGCAACCAAAAGGCCGCCACCGCCTTTGTACCCCTGCTCAACCGCGCCGTGCGCCGGGCGGGCCTCGCCCCATGATGCCCTCCTGAATTGTGCCGCACCTTTGACTCCAACCGATGAATCACACCAAAGAAATCCGCGACTTCATCATCACCAACTTCATTTTCGGCGACGCCGCCGCGCTGCAGGACAAGGACGACACCTCGTTCCTTGACAGCGGCATCATCGACTCGACCGGGATGCTGGAACTGGTCATGTTTCTGGAGCAGACCTACGACATCAAGATCGAGCCCGAAGAAATGGTGCCGGAAAACCTGGACAGCGTGAACAAGGTCGGCCAGTTCCTGAGCCGAAAACTAGCCAAGACGGCCGGGGCCGCCTGAGGACCGCC
>JAFMIX010000141.1 GCA_017853785.1 Verrucomicrobiales bacterium | reverse complement strand
CGCTAGCGCCGCGCACTCCACCTGCCGCAGCAACCGCTCGGCGGCGACGGCATCCGCCCGGGTCATGCGCCCCCAAAAATCCACCATCGCATATTTGCCGCTCACGACCGTTTCGAGCGCGGGCTCGTCGTCCGCCATCATCTGCCGCACGGAAGAACTGACGAGGCCGATGTGCCGGCGCAAGTCCCGCCAGTCGGTGTGGCCGTAACGCTCGCCCAGCACGGAAATTTCTCCGGCCGTCGGCATCAGATAACCGGTGAGCGCGCTCAACAGCGAAGTCTTGCCCGAGCCGTTCGCCCCGAGCAACGCCCAGTGCTGGCCGCGCGCCACGCGCCAGGAAACGGCGCGGAGGATTTTTGTGCCGCTGCGGGTCACTGAAAGATCGGCGACTTCCAACACGGGCGGCGCGGGGCGGCTCACAGTTTTTGGATTTCGTCCCATAACGGTTTCAAGTCGGTATCGACGAGCGCCATTTCTTTGATGGATTGGTTGCCGCTGATGGCGCAGGCGCGTTGCAGCCACGCGCGCGCCTCCGCCAAGTCCTGCAACTGGCAGGCATAGCACGCGAGGTTGTAGGCGATGGTGGGCTCCTGCGGAAACTGTTCCGCAGCGGGCCGCAACAAACTCCAAGCCTGCCGCAAGCCCCCGGACTCCGTCCGGCGCAAGGCATACGCGCCGTGCAGCCAGCCGTCCGGCTCTTCGGGAACGTGCGTCATGATTTCACGGGCGGCGACGAGGGCGGCGTCCCAATCCCCCTCGCTGACGCAAATCAGCCAGTGCGCTTCCAGTGCGGCGGGATGCTGGCGGTTCGCGGCGGATATGGCCGCGAGTTCGGCGCGGGCCTCGGTGCGATTGCCCAAGCCGAGCCAGCCGAGCGCGGCGCTCAAGCAATGCGAATCCGGAGGTTCCAATGGCGTCATGCGCCGCCAGCGTGTTGCGCCCCGCGCCGCGCGTCAAGCCCGGGGAACGGCGGCGGTTTCCAATTCGATCGCCCACTTCCGGCAGAACCACAGCGGCACGAAAACCCGCCCACGCCGAACGCGCAATCAATCAGCCGCCACCAGAACGGAATCCCCTGCACCGCGCCGCACGCCAGCGCGAAGGGAATGACCAACACGCACGCGATGAGGCCGAAGTCGAAGAGCCAGCGGTTGCGCCCCGGATCGCGCAGCGCCCCCACGAACGCGATGGCAATGACGTAATGCCCGAACGCCAGCCAGTCTGTGCCGTAAAACAGGAACGGGTGTTGCGCCTGCGTCTGCACGAGCGCATCGCGCACCCGCCCGAGCCAGCGTGCGAGTTCGGATGTTGGATTTGCGCCGAACCAGTTCGCAAGCCAGTTCACCTCCGTGACCAACGGCTGCGCCGTCGCGCCGCTCAGGACGAGGCCGATGATGAAGAACCACGTCAGCGCGCGGATACGGCGCAGGAGGTTTTGTTCGCGCGTCATGCCGCTCACTTCATGCAATCAATCCAGTGGCTCAGGAAAAATTTCTTCTCCACCGGCAGGAAGTCCGGCGAGGTGCCCAGCAGCGGGCGCAGCGCGGCGGTCATCTGCAGCAGCACGAGCAGGAAGATGAGCACCCAGGTGTTGAAGCCTGCGTTGGAGCGCGCCTGCAATTGCGCGAAGCCCGCGTTCATGAACCGCAGCGCAAATGCCGTGGCGATGAGGCAAAACACCAGGTGCAGGAATCCCATCCACATGATGGACTCGGTGGATTGCGAGAACAACCACGCCACCGGCGCGAAACCCACCAGCAGCAAGGTGAGCATCAGCAGCAGTCCGGCGACGAGGCCGATGATCTCCCGCAGCCCCGCGCGCGAACCGCTCATGCCCGCGAAGATGTACAGGCTCGGCAGGCAGATGAGCGCGGAGACGAGCAACCCGCCCGCGACTTTCACCGGCGCAGCCCACCATTGGTCGCCGCCGGAGAACGAGCCGACGATGGCGCCGTAAATCAGCGCGAGAAAGACCGCCGCCGCGAGCATTTTGGCGATGAGGCCGCCCGCGCCGGGGTGGCGGAGTTGGAACATCACGCGGCGCGGCTGGCGCAGGATGGCCTCGATGGCGCCCAGCGCGCCGGGTATCGGCTCGCGCTCGGCGGGGTCGTCGCCCAGCTGTGGGGGCGCGGGCTTGGCGGACGGGATTTGGGGGGGCAATTGCGGCGGTTGATTGGTCTCGTTCATATATGTTTTGGTTGAGGTTAATTAAAAAGCAGGTCGCAGATGGTGTTGAAGACGTTTTCGTAAAAATTGCCCTGAAAGGCGATGTCGGGACGAAGGAATTGCACCGGCAGATGCGGCGCGCCGATGAACGGGCGCAACACCCACGAAAGCTGGCTGCCAAACAAAAGATTTCCTGCGAGCCAGGCGAACACCACCCGCCGCGCCACGCTTTTATTGCCGCGGGCCAGGTTGGTAAGCAGCTGGAACAAGCGTCCCGTGCCCACGATGCCCGCGAAGGCGATGACGACCACGTGCACCAGCTTGATGAACAGGTACGCGGCGGAATGCGTCGCTCCCGGGGTCAGCGGCGGTGCGTTCCAGACCATGAAGGCGGCGAGCGGCGCAAACGCGCCGAGGATTGCCGCCGCAATCGTGAAACTCATCAGCACTGCGTGCAGCGACTGGCGCACGGTGATGTTCAGACCGAGCAGCGGCGCGAGCATGGCGTTGAGCAGCGCGTTGCCGAGCGTGGTCAGCAAGATGATGAGCGGGAATTTGATCGCGACGAACAATGCCTGCTCCGGCGCGCGCCACCAGCCCATCGCCGCACCGTACAGTCCCGCGCCTACGACGATGACGGCCACATCGCGCAGCATCCGCGAGGAGTCGCTGTCGCGCAGCCAGCCGTGGAGCAGCTCCGCCTCGCCGCGCAGGAGCGGAGTGAACGAGGTGGATTGGTTGCGGAGGGCAGACATAATCATTTTCCAGTGCGGGCAGTCGCGATTCGCGCCACGAACTCCAACGGCTTGAGCGCAACGTAAGCCACATCTGCAGCGAGGGGCGAGTTGATTTTTCCGGCGAGAATCGGGCCAAGGCGGTTGTAGGCGCGGCGGAACGCGGCATGGCTGCGCGGGGCGCGGGCGTGCCACACATTTTCAAATTGCCAGAAGGTGATGAGCTGCTGGTTTACGCGGCGGCGTTCGCCGTGCCGGATAATTTCCACGAACGGCCCGACGATGCGCCCGTGGCCCCGTCCGGCGGCGGTAACAACAAAGCAGTCCGGGGCTTTGTCGGGCAGGTCGAGGTAGGTTTTCTTCGCCCACCAAAGGCTGGCCACCCAGAAAGGAATCGAAGCGGCGACAGTGGATAGAATGGCGAGGAAGGAAGTATTCGCGGCTCGGAGCAGTTGGGCCGTACGGAGCGAGTACCACATAAAAACGTAGAGCGGCACGAGAAAAAACAGATACATCCGTTCCCCGCCGGTGTGGCCTCCCGCAATCCACAAGCCGATGCCCAGACATCCGCCGCTGACCAATGCGCCGGTCAGCAGGCCGAGCACGATCCACAGTCGGGTCTTGTTTTGCACGCGCCAGACTTCCACTGCAACGAGCGCGGCGGTCGCCCAGAGTACCAGCGGCGCGAGCGCGAGCTTGCCAAGATGAAAACAATCCAGCCAGCCGTGCGGACAAGCACCCTTCCATTCCGGCACCAAGGCGCAGCTTAACAGATAGACGAAAAGGGGTACCATCACGATGACGAACACCAACCCAAAGCCGATAAAGAATCGCCTCCACGATTTTTCCCGCAACGCTGCCGGCGCAGCCAACCCGCAGACGATCAACCCGGGGATCACCCAGCCAATGACAATGAACAGTGCCTGCATAAACGGGTGATGTGGGTTGGTTATGCTCATAAAGTCGAGTTCAGTCTGCCACGGTTTGCATGGCTGGCAATGGTGGTTTATTAGGGCGCAGGAGCAGGAGCAGCCGCACCACGGGCGCGCTCATCAACGCCAGCGCGATGAGGAACATCGGCCAGTTGAATTGCTCCGGCAACAGATGCCGCAATGCGCCTACGCCGCCGCCGGCCACGCGCAATGCCTCCGCCATAAAAACGTAGAGCGCGAGGCCCACACCGGTGAGGTTGAGCAACCAGACCTTCCAGTTGGTCGGCTTTGATACGGGCGGTTCACTTTGGCTCGCCAGCGTGCCCCACGCGATCATCAGCACCGAAACCAGCGCCGGCGCGAGCACCGGCCTCCACCACGGCAGCGGCACGAGGAACAGGATGTCCCAATCGAGCAGCGAATTTGACCAGCCGCACATGACCTTCAGGAAGACGTGGTAGAAAATATCCCACACCCCGAACGCCAGCAGCGTGAAGCCGGCCCGCGCCCGCCAGGTTTTGCCCGCGAGCATCCCGACAGTCAGCAGCATGACGAGCGTGGCGATTTCGCGGATGAATTCCGCCATGCCAAACCCGCCCGCGTGCGGCAAAGGCAGCGCCTGATACGGCTCAATGCGGTCAATGTGCGAGCGCAGGTAATACACCACGGCGGCCTCCACCCACGCCATGGCGAGCGCGTAGATGACGACGATGAGCCAGCGGCCGAGATTGGGACTGGAGGATTTGGGGCTCATGGGTCAGCGGGTTGAATTCAGTTTTGCTCGCGGCTGTACCAGTCGATGTTGCGGGTGAGGTAAAACACAAATCCCAGCACCACAAACAATCCTGCTGTGCCGATGAGCAGCGAGTAATCCTGCATTTGCAGGGTGATGTAGAGGAAGCCGTAGATTGCCGCAAGCAGCGCGACCACCAAGAACGTGCGGCGACCGCTCTTGAGCACCTTCGCGCAATAAAACCAGATGAGCAGGGTCGTCGCCGCCGCGGCCGCGAGATACGCCCAGCGGAACACGATAAATTCCGAGAGCGAGAGCAGGCCCAGATAAAACAGGCACAACGCGACGCCGACCAGTGCGTATTGGAAGGGATGTACTTTGAGTGCGGAGATGATCTCGAACAGGAAGAACGCGGTGAACACCAGCACAAAGAACAGCACGCCGTATTTGATGGCGCGTTCGACGTTGCGATAAGAGTCAATCCCGGACATGAAATTCACACCGAAGAGAGAGCTGTTCGCCGAGTCGGCATCGAGGCCGGCGGCATTGTCGCGATCGGTCCATTGCTGGGCGTAATCGCGACCGTACTGGGCGACCTGCCAGGTGGCTTCGAAGCCGGTAGCGCTGACGGTGCGATCAGTGGGCAGGAACGCGCCTTGAAAACTTGGGTCAGGCCACGGGGAGGAAAGTTTCACGTGATTCTGATCAGCTACCGGGGCGAAGCGGATGCCGCCGCTGCCGTTGAGAGTCAACTCGAGCTTCACGGGCAGGGGGCTTGGACTTTCCTTCAGATTGGGGATGCGTGCGTAAACCCCGGAGGTAAATCCTTTCAACTTGCACCCGGGCAACAGCAGCAGGCGGTTTTCACCCCATTGCAACGCAAGAGTCTCCTTGACGCCGCGCAAGTCTGGAATTGCAAAGGTTACGATGGCGTCGTTCCAAAGAATATCCGATTCCGCAATGTGCAGATTGCTGAAGTCCGGCCGCGCAAATTCGCCAGCGAGGGCGAGCTTACCGGCATAAACGACGGCTTGATAGATGCCGCGCCGGAGTTGCTTGGGATTGATGTTCCCGGTGATGTTCATGACTTTCGGCAGGAAATAAGCGTTGGCGACCGCGGTTTCGACGACCTCCACCCGTTCGGTCTTGCCCCCGGCGGCCAGCTGTTCCTTCCAAGACTTGAAGCTGTAGCGATAGGGAACGATCAACACGGGGCCGATAATTTTTTGCTCGCGACCCCAAACGGAAGTGATGTCGGCTACCGCTTCATTGCGCCGCTCCAGCCGTTCCCGCAGTACGGAATGGATCATTCCCAGCGGAATCAGCAAGAATAAGGTCAGGAACGTCACGCCTGCCATCTTGAAGAAAATGGCGCGGCGCCTGAAAAAATTTGATATGGAGGCGA
>JAFMIX010000140.1 GCA_017853785.1 Verrucomicrobiales bacterium | reverse complement strand
AGACACACGTTTTTTTTTGACACGGATTGTGCTGGCTTACACGAGTTGAATCCGTGCCAACCCGTGAAATCCGTGTCTCCGTTTCTGATTCGCGTTTATTGGTGTTCATTCGTGGTTGAAAACAAAAAAACCCACCGCCGGTCTGGCAGTGGGGTTCGTAAAGTTTCTGGAACGAATCAGAACCCGCCCGCCGCGCCGCCCAACAGCAGCGCGTTCGTAAGCAGCAGGTTCAGATTCAAGTCACGATTCACGGCGGCAAAGTAGTGAGCCGGTGGTCAGGGGTCAAATGATTATTTCCCTTGGCGTTCACGGGCGATGACCTCCCGCATGGCCTGCACATCGAGCTTGTCCTTGTCGCGCCACGAGTCTTCCTTTAGAAAAATCAGATCTTCGGGCGCGAGATAGGGGATGCGGACGCCGCCAGTCTCCAGATAACGCAGGCGCGGACGAAAGTCGTCGAGCGTCTTGTCGCTCATGCGGACGAAAATATCGAGACCGAAGTCTTCGATGACCCGGATGGCGCCTTGCTCGAAAACAAAATCCTCCGGCGTGAGTTCGCGGGCGAAACCTTCGCCCCAGTTGGCGAGACAATCGAGCAGCTTGCGGAGGTTTTCTGGCGACCGGGAAACGATGATGTCGGCGTCCTCCGTGGCACGCACATAACCGTTGAGCGAGATGGCGACGCCCCCGACTACCGCAAAATCAACCCCGCTGCCGGCGAGGTCGGCCAACAGTTTTTCGTATGGGGAAAAGTTCTCCTGCTGGGAATTCATTTTTGGCGAATTTGTGGACGAAGGCGTTTAGCTGGGCGAGCCGGCGTAATGGATTACTAGTGGCTGGGAAACGCCCGACCACTTTGCGAACCGGCTGCTGCATTGGCTCAATCTGCGCTTTCATCTTTGTTAAGCTAATCCCGGCCGAGGTTGGGCGTCAATCTGTGGTTTCATTTTCGCCACTCGTCGATGAGCGAGGCCGCCAGCGCCGTCCAGCCGGTCTGATGGCTGGCGCCCAAGCCCTCGCCGGTGTCGCCGTGAAAATATTCGTGGAACTGGATGAGATCGCGCCAATACGGGTCGGTCTGGAACTTCTCCTGCCGCCCGTAAATTGGTCGCTGCAGTTGCGCGTCGCGGGTGAAAAGGCGAATGAGCCGGTCGGCGAAGCCGTGGGCCATGCAGTCGAGCGTGACTGCTTTCTCGCCTTTGGCCGCGCCGGGCACGGTGAAGGCTTTGCCGTAGGCCTTGCTTAACTTGCGGAGCGACTCGATCATCATGAAGTTCGTCGGCAGCCAGATCGGGCCGCGCCAGTTGGAGTTGCCGCCCTTGAGTTTCTCCAATGCTTCCGCCGGCTCGTAGCGCACGGTGCTGGACTCGTATTGCACGGGGTTTTTCTCGTGAAACTTCGAGAGCGAGCGCAGGCCGTAGTCGCTGCGGAACTCGGCGGGATTCCACACGCACGCCAGCACGCGGCGCATCTGTTCTGGCTCGATGACGGCGAGGACGTGCGTGGTCTGGCCGTCCACCTGCATCGTGGTCACGCACGGGGCGACGAGGTCGGGGCGGTTCTTCATCACCCAATGAAAATTTTTGTAGAACTCGGGGAACGGCTTTATCCAGTCCTCCTCCAACCGCTCGATAGCGAACAGCGGAATCAATCCGACGAGCGAGCGCACGCGGAATTTGTGGAAGCTGCCGTCGGGGAACTCGAGCACGTCATAGAAGAAGCCGTCCTGCTCGTCCCACAGTTCGTAGCCTTTGCCGCCGCGATCTTTCATGGCCGCGCCGATGTAGAGGAAGTGTTCGAAGAACTTGAACGCCAGGTTCTCGTAAGCCTTGTTCTCCTTGGCGAGTTCGAGCGCGATGCGCATGAGATTCAGGCAGAACATCCCCATCCAGCCGGTCGCGTCAGACTGCCGGAGCTTCGCGCCGCTCGCGCATTTCAGGCTGCGGTCGATGAGCGTGATGTTATCGAGTCCGAGGAAGCCGCCCTCGAAGACATTGTTGCCTTCGCCGTCCACCTTGTTGACCCACCACGCGAAGTTGATGAGCAACTTGTGAAAACATTTTTCCAGAAAGCAGCGGTCAGCCTGGCCGCTGCGGATCCGGTCCATATTAAACACGCGCCAGACCGCCCACGCGTGGACGGGCGGGTTGAGGTCGGAGAACTCCCATTCGTAGGCGGGAATCTGCCCGCTCGGATGCTGGAACTGCTCGAACAGCAGCAGCCAAAGCTGCTCCTTCGCGTAGTCGGGATCAACGAGCGCGAGCGGCGCGGTCTGGAATGCCAGGTCCCACGCCGCGAACCACGGATACTCCCATTTGTCCGGCATCGTCATCACGCGCATCGAATTGATGTGCCGCCAGTGCGCGTTGCGGATGCACTTGCGCGATGCGGGCGGTTTCCAATTCTCGTCGTCTCCCTTGAGCCAGCTATGCACGTTGTAGAGGTAAATCTGCTTGCTCCACAGCAAGCCCGCGAGTGCGCTGCGTTGGATGTGCTTCTCCTCCGCGCTCGCACTCGCGGGATGGATCGCGTTGTAAAACTCATCCGCCTCGGCGCGCTGCCGGGCAACAATCTGCTCCACGGCGGCGAGCGGGTCGGCGAGTTTCTCGTCCGTGAGCCGGAAATGCAAAACGACCGAGCCGCGCGCCGGCACTTTGAGCACGGCGTAATGCAGTGCGGCCTTCGAGCCGGTGTTCGCCGGATTCACGCATGCCGCGCCGCCGATGATGTGGCGGTGGAATGCGTCCTTCACGAACGGCGTGCGGCTCTGCGCGCCCGGGCCGAAGACGCGCTCGCAGTTCGTTTCATTCTCGGTGAATAGCGGCGTCGCGCCGGGCGGGCCGTGCAGCCTCCGCGCGCCGAGCGAGTAGGGGAACGGCAATTGCGTGAGCGGGTCCACGTTTTTCGCGCCGACTTCGAGCGTGACGTGTTTGGTGGAAGTCTTGCCGAGTGTGATTTGCGGCGCGGGTTTACCGGGCGGCGTCCAGCTCCAGGTGTTGCGGAACCAAAGCTGCGGCAGGACGTGGATGGGCGCGGCGTCCGGGCCGCGGTTACAGATTTCGATGCGGACGCACAAGTCCTCCGGCCCGGCCTTGGCGTATTCGATGAAGATGTCGAAGTAGCGGTCGGCGTCGAAGATGCCGGTGTCAAGCAGCTCGAACTCGCGTTGCTGTGGCGTGCGCTTCTGGTTCTCCGCGATGAGCCGCGCGTAGGGAAATTCCGCCTGCGGATATTTGTAGAGGAACTTGCAATAGGAATGCGTCGGCGTGGCGTCGAGGTGAAAATAACATTCCTTCACGTCTTCGCCGTGGTTGGCTTCGTTGGGGACGAGGCCGAAGAGGCGTTCCTTGAGAATCGGATCGCGGCCGTTCCAGAACGCCCAGCCGAAGACGAGCAGTTGGAAGCGGTCGCACCAGCCGGCGATGGCGTCCTCGCCCCAGCGGTAGGCCTTGCTGCGCGCGAGGTCGTGCGGGAAGAAGCTCCACGCGTCGCCGTTCGCGCTGTAATCCTCGCGCACCGTGCCCCACGCACGGTCGGAGACGAACGTGCCCCACCTGCGCCACGGCGGCACGGGCTCGGTCGCGCCTTCGCGCAGACGTTTGGATTCGGTGGTGGTCATGCGGCTTGGAGTGGTTGTAGTTCAGACCGGCGGCAAAGTCCACCGGCGATTCGAGCTTGGTGTCGGACGACGGAACAGATGACGGATGCGTTCGATTGCAGCGCGACCGGGCGCTGACGGCTCGGCGCGCCGTCCCTGTTTGCTTTCGGAGTTGAACTCGCTGGCGCAGCTTCTTATCGTCGCGGCATGAAAAATATTTTAGCATTGGCTGCGGTCGGGTTGCTCGCCGGGAACTGCGTTTTGCAGGCGCAGGACGCCTCTGCCATCGCCGACCGGCAGGCGGCGGAAGAGCGTTACCAGAAACTGCTCGGCAAGGTGGAGGACTTGACCGCCTCCATCGAGGCGCAGAATAAAAAAATCGCGGACTTGCAGGAACAGATCAAGTCCGCACGCGACGAACAGGCCAAGGTGAACCCCGACGTCGTGGGCCGCGACGAATTGAAGGCGCTCGCCTTGAAGCTCAAGGAAGTTGATGAGCAGCGGGCCGCCGACAAGGAACTCATCATCAAAGAAATCGGCCGGCTCGCCCAAGTGCCCGCGGTTGTGACGCCAAAACCCAAGCCCAAGCCGGTTTCCACCGACCCGGTCACCGACCCAAACGCTAAATACGAGGGCTACGAGCACATCGTGAAGTCCGGCGATACGCTTTCCAAAATCGTCACCGCCTATCGCGAGCAGGGGGTGAAGGTTACGCTCTCCCAGGTGACCAAGCACCCGCTGAACGCCAAGGTGGACCCCAACAAACTGCTCATCGGCCAGAAGGTGTTCATTCCGGACGTAAAGTAGCGGAACATCCCGCGGGTTTTGAGACGCTGCTTACTTCCACAGCACCGCAAAGACCGCGAGCGCGAGCGCGATGCGATACCAGCCGAACGCCACGAACGTGTGCGTCTGCACGTAGCGCAGCAGCCACTTCACCGCGATGAACGCCATCACCACCGCGACCGCCGTGCCGAGGAGTGTCAGTCCCCAGGGTTCTGCGCCGAGTTGGTCGTGTTTCCAGGCCTTGAGGATTTTGTAGGCACCCGCCGCAAGCAGCGTCGGTGCACCGAGCAGGAAGGAGAATTCCGTCGCCGCCGGGCGCGAGACGCCGAGCGCGAGCGCGAAGAGAATGGTCGCCCCGGAACGCGACGTGCCGGAGTAGGTGGCCGCGACGATCTGCGCCGTGCCCACCGCGATAGCGACGGCCCAGGTGATTTCGTCGCGCCCGGTCTTGCCGCGCAACCACCATTCCACCGCGAGAAAAAATACGCCGCCGATGAGCGTCGCCCAAGCGACGCGCGCCGTCCAAGCGGCGGCGGCGACGCTGTCCTTTTCCACCTTTACGTTCAGCTTTTCGGCGGCGAGCACGCCGACAATGGTGAGGGCGAAGGCGAGGCACAATTTGCCGAGGTAGGAACGCGTCGCCGGCTGCGCTGCGGTCTGGAGCAGGGTGGCGATGCGATTCTTGAACACCGCCAGCACGGCCAGCACCGCGCCGCATTGCACGACGATGTCAAAGAGTTCGCTCTGCGGCTGCAGCCAGCCGCCGGCGAGCTGGAGGTGGCCGGTGGAGGACACGGGCAGGAATTCGGTGATTCCCTCGATGACTCCGAGAACTATGACGGCAATCCAATCAGGCATGGCTGGGTAGAGACAAAAATTCCGCCGCGCTGACAAGCTCAATCTGGGAAGCGGGATGTTGGAATCAGCCGATGATGGTAAGCGCTTTTTCAATCCGCCCCAGCACCTTCTCCTTGCCCAGCACTTCGAGGAGGTGGTAGAGGCTCGGGCCGTTGGGTTGGCTGGTCACGGCGAGGCGCGTGGGGTGGATGAGTACGCCCACTTTCACGCCGAGTTCGGTGGCGGTGGCTTTCAGCGTGGCTTCCAAATTGGCGGCGTCGAACGTCGTGATTTTGCCGAAGGCATCGCGGACGCGTTCGAGGCGCGGCTTGTTTTCCGGCACGAAGCTTTTCTGCGCGGCTTCGGGGTCGTAGGCGATTTCGTCTTTGAAATAGAAGCCGGCGTAGGCAGGGAGTTCGCTGAAGGTCTTGATCTTGCCGCGGCAGGTGTCGAGCGCGGCCTTCACGTAGGCGGTGGGGAAGGTATTGGTGTCCGTGCCGGTCTTGGCGAAGGCGTGCACGGCGAGTTCGTAGAAGCGGTCGGGCGCGAGTTCGCGGCAGTATTCGCCTTGCAACCAGACGAGTTTCTCGAAGTCGAACTTGGCGTTGTGCCGGAGGATTTGCGGCAGGTCAAAGCGCTCAATGACTTCGGCGAGGGAAAGTTTCTCGATGTTGTCCTTGGGCGACCAGCCGAGGAGGCAGAGGTAGTTGTTCACGGCTTCGGGCAGGAAGCCTTCGTCGAGGTAGGTGGTGAGGCTCGCGCCGCGGT
>JAFMIX010000139.1 GCA_017853785.1 Verrucomicrobiales bacterium | reverse complement strand
GCCGGGAGAAATACTGCGAACGCCGGAACTGTCCGTGACCGCGCCGTGGTTGACCAACACGAACTGGGAATACTTGGCAAGTATTGCGAACACCAACATCACGGATGCGGTCTGCGAGGCGATTCCCTGCCAGTTGCTGCCGCGCCTGCGGCTGGATTCGCTCGGAACGATTCGTTACGCCACCGGACAGCCGCAGGTGGAATTCACCGGCATGGACGGCTTCCCTTACGCGGTGGACTTCACCACCAACCTCGTTGACTGGTCAGCCATCAGCACCAACCTGCCGGAAAACGGAATCTTCATCGTGACTCCCCAGCCCGCTCTCAACTCCAACCCCCAACTTTTTCGCTCAAAGCTGCTTCCTTGAACCCTCCGGCGGCGGTTATCCACTTGCCCGCCCGCTGCGGGCAAAGTAGCTTCATCGGGCCATGGATACCAATCTGCCGCCCTACAATCCCACCCCGCCCCCGCCGTTGGCCCCGCCGCCACTTATCACCCCGCCCCGCCCCGCGCCCGCCTCCAAGAAAGGTCGCGGTTGGATGGTCGTTGCGCTCGTTTTGCTGGTGCTGCTCGGGTTTAGCGCCTTGCTGAACCTTGGCAACTTCGCCAGCAGCTTCACCACCGTTGGCCACGAGCGCCTCGGCGGCCTAAAGTTGGAAGAGGTGATAATCGAGGACAACGATGCGCATGACAAAATCGCCGTCATCCGTGTCGAGGGCATCATCGCCAGCCAGACCGACAACGGCTACGACCTCGCGCAACTCATCCAAGACCAGCTCGCCCGCGCCGCCGACGACAAGCACGTCCGGGCCGTCGTGCTCAAGGTGAATTCCCCCGGCGGCGAAGTCCTGGCCTCCGACGAAATCTACAAGGCCCTCGCCAATTTCCAGACGGACAACGAAATTCCCGTCGTCTGCTCCATGGGCAGCCTGGCGGCTTCGGGCGGGTATTACATCGCCGCGCCCTGCCGCTGGATTGTCGCGAATGAACTCACCATCACCGGCAGCATCGGCGTCATCATGCACGGCTACAACTATCGCGGTCTCATGGACAAGGTCGGCCTGCGCCGCGAGGTCTACAAGAGCGGCAAGTTCAAGGATATGTTGAGCCCCGACCGCAGCGTGGATGAAGTCCCGCCCGAGGAACGCAAGATGGTGCAGGACTTGATCGACGAAACCTATGGCAAGTTCAAGAGCATCGTCGCCGAGGGCCGCGCCGCCGCACACAAGTTGAATGGCAAGGAAGGCAAAGCGCTCATCTCCGATTGGGAAACCTATGCCGACGGCCGCGTCGTCTCCGGCAAGGAAGCCCTCCGCCTCGGCCTCGTGGATGAACTCGGCAACTTCGACACCGCCGTGGAAAAGGCCTTCGAACTCGCCGGCCTCGAAACTGCCAACCTCATCGAATACGAGCCGCGTCACGACCTCGCCGACCTCTTCCGCCTCTTCGGCAAATCTGACGCCCGCGCCATCAAGGTGGACCTCGGCCTCGAACTGCCGAAACTCCAGGCTGGCTACCTCTACTTCCTCGCGCCAACTTTCATCCGCTGATGAAAAACATCACCGTCATCGCGCATCCGCTCGTCCAGCACAACCTCACGCGCTTGCGTGACGAGCGCACGCGCCCGCAAGAATTCCGCCGCGTCCTCGGCGAAATCGCCCTGCTCATGCTGCACGAGGCCACGCGGGACTTCGCCGTCCGCTCCGTGCCCGTACAAACCCCCGTGGCCCGCACGCGCGGCCAGCAGCTCCAACGCGAGGTTGTCCTCGTGCCCGTCCTCCGCGCCGGACTGGGGATGCTCGACTCCATCCTGCAACTGCTCCCCGACGCGCGCATCGGCTTCATCGGCCTCAAACGCGAGGAGACGACGCTGCAGGCGCAGTTCTATCACAAAAGCCTGCCGAAAAACTTGAGCCAGTTTGAAGTCATCCTCATCGACCCCATGCTCGCGACCGGCGGCAGCGCTGTGGCCGCGCTGGATTTGCTGCACGAACAAGGCGCCAAACACGTCCGCTTCGTGAACCTCGTCGCCGCGCCCGAAGGCATCCGCACCGTGCGCAAAAGCTATCCTAAACTACCCATCTTCACCGCCGCCGTGGACCGCAAACTCAACGACAAAGGCTACATCCTCCCCGGTCTCGGGGATGCCGGCGACCGCCTCTTCGGCTGCTAAATGAAATCACAAGAAAATCTCCTCATCGTCGCTGGCAGTGAGCACGACGCGAACATGCTCTACGCTGTCAGGATGTTCGTGCCCGACCCGTTCATCTGGCTTCGCCTGAGAGGACGCGACTTCATCGCGGTACACGACTTGGAAATTGACCGAGCCCGCGTGCAGGCCGCGCATTGCCGCGTCCTGTCCACGGTCCAACTCCAGAAAAAACTCCGCGCCGCCGGCTACCCCCGCCCCGGCTACGCCGAAATCATCCGCCACCTCCTGCGCGAACGAGGCATCCGCCGGGTGCTCGTCCCGGAAAACTTTCCGCTCGGCCTCGCCACGCAACTCGCGAAGCTGAACATCAAGACCGTCGTCAAGCCCGGCGCGTTTTTTCCCGAACGCGAAATCAAGACGCCCGCCGAACTCCGCCACATCCGCGCCGCGCTCGCGATGGCTGAGACCGGCATGGCGGCGGGCATCGCGGCCTTGCGCGCGGCGAAGATTGGCGCGAACCGCCGCCTGATGTATCAGGGCGCGGCACTCACTTCGGAACGATTGCGCGCGGTCATTGACACCGCCATCACGCAGTTGGGCGGACTGCCCGCCAACACCATTGTCGCAGGCGGCATCCAAGGCTGCGACCCCCATGAGCGCGGTCACGGCCCGCTCCGCGCCCATGAGCCGATTATTCTGGATATTTTCCCGCGTGCACAAGCGACCGGATATTTCGGCGATATCACCCGCACCGTCGTCAAAGGTCGCGCCAGCGAAGCCGTGCGGAAACTCTACGCCACCGTTGAAGCCAGTCAGGAAGTCGCCTACCGCAAAATGCGCGCGGGGACGCCCACCATTGACGTGCACCACGCCGTCGTGAATTTCTTCGCGCAGCAAGGTTACAAGACCGGCAAGCGCAACGGCCACATGGAAGGCTTTTTCCACGGCACGGGCCACGCGCTGGGCCTGGAAATCCACGAGTCCCCGCGCATGGGCGCGACTTCCGTCGGAGAACTGGTTGCGGGTCAGGTGCTCACCAACGAGCCGGGGCTTTACTATCCCGGCATCGGCGGCGTGCGCATCGAGGACGTGGCGGTAATCACGTCCGGTCGCCCGCGTTGCCTGACGCGGTTTGAGAAGGTGTTGGAGGTCTGATGCTGGAAACTGCGCCGAGAATTACCCTGAATAGGGCATTTTTTGCTTTGAGGAAACTTGCCGGAGTCGCCCGCGCTACCCCACGTTCTGCTGATACCAGTCGAGCGCGGCTTCCAGCCCCTCCCCAATCTGATGCGTCGGCGCATAGCCGAGTAGGCGTTGCGCCTTGCTGATGTCCGCCAGCGAGTGCCGCACGTCGCCGGCGCGGAAATCCTGATACACGGGCTGGGTTTCGGGCAGCGCGGGAATGCGGCGGCGCAAGCCGGCCAGGATGGCGGCGTAAAGTTCGTTCAGCGTGGTGCGCGCCCCAACGGCGACGTTGTAGGCCTGGTTGACGGCTGCAGGATTGGTGGTGGTGGCGGCGAGCAGGTTCGCCTGCACCACATTGGCGATGTAACAAAAGTCGCGGCTGGTCTCGCCGTCGCCGTTGACGAGCACCGGCTCGTGGCGCAGCACGGCGGCGACCCATTTGGGGATCACGGCAGCATAGGCGCCGTCCGGGTCCTGGCGCGGGCCAAAAACATTGAAGTAGCGCAGGCCGATGGTTTGCTGGCCGTAATTGCGGGCGAACACGCCGGCGTAAATCTCATTCATCGCCTTCGTGGCGGCGTAGGGCGAGAGCGGTTGGCCGATCTTTGCCTCCGCCTTGGGCAGTTCCGGCGCGTCGCCGTAGATGGCGCTGCTGGACGCGTAAACGAAGCGGCGCACCTTGGCGTCGCGCGCAGCCACTAGCATGTTGATGAAGCCGGTGACGTTGGCAGCGTGGCTGGCCAACGGCTCCTGAATGGAGCGCGGGACGGAGCCGAGCGCGGCCTGGTGCAGGACGTAATCCACCCCGGCGCAGGCGCGGGCGCAGGCGGCGGGCGAACCGATGTCGCCTTCCACAAAGGTGAACGCGTTCCATTGCGCGGGCGTGACAAGCTTTTCCACAGCGGCGAGGTTGCGCCGCTTGCCGGTGGCGAAGTTATCAAGGCCGACGACGCGCTGGTCGAGTTTCAGGAGCGTCTCCAACAAATTCGAGCCGATGAAGCCGGCAACGCCAGTGACGAGCCAGGTGCGCGGCGCGGCGCGGAGGTCGGCTTGCAGTTTGGCGTAGGCGGGCATAAGGAATTTTGGATTTACGACATCCGATTTACGCGACGAATAATTTTTGGGCACGTTAATCTAAGATCGGGAACCGCTAATTCCATCACGCTTTCCAGACTTTCCCGGGGTCGGTCATACAATCCACCATGGCATTGCGGGTGTCGACGATGAGTGGCGCCCAGTCGGCGAGCTGCTGGTAGTTGACGGCTTTATGCGCGGTGGAGATCAGAACGACGTCGAAGCCGGAAATGGTTTCGCGGTTCCAGGTCACCGAGTTGACGCCGGCCCATTGGGGGTGTTCACGCGTGAGACGGATGACCGGAACGTGCGGGTCGTGATATGCGACTTCCGCACCCTGTTGCTTGAGCGCTTCCATAAGGTGGTAGCTTGGGGATTCGCGGTCGTCATCCACATTGGCCTTGTAGGCGAGGCCAAGGACAAGGATACGGCTGCCGTTGATGGCTTTCTTTTTGGAGTTGAGCGCGGAGGCTACGCGGCTGATGACGTAATGGGGCATGGAGGTGTTGATCTCACCGGCGAGTTCGATGAAGCGGGTGTTCTGCCCGTATTCGCGCGCTTTCCACGTCAGATAAAACGGATCAATCGGGATGCAGTGACCTCCGAGGCCGGGGCCGGGATAAAACGGCATGTAGCCGAACGGCTTGGATTTGGCGGCGTTGATGACCTCCCAGACATCAATACCCATCGCGGCGTAAACAACCTTAAGTTCGTTGACGAGCGCGATGTTGACGCTGCGGAAGATGTTTTCCAGCAGCTTGGTAGCCTCGGCCACGCGGCAAGAAGAAACGGGGACAACGGTCTTAATGGCGATGCCGTAAAGGGCTTTGGCTTTTTCCAGACAAGCCGGCGTGAGGCCACCGACGACTTTGGGGATGGAAGCGACTTTGCTGTCGGGGTTGCCGGGGTCTTCGCGTTCCGGAGAAAAAGCGAGGTGAAAATCCACGCCCGCCTTCAATCCCGAACCCGCCTCGAGCACCGCGAGCAAATCTTCGTCCGTCGTGCCGGGATAGGTGGTGGATTCGAGCGATACAAGCGCGCCGCGTTGCAGGTGCGGGGCGATGGCTTTGCCGGTCTTAAGGATGTAGGAGATGTCGGGCTCGCGATTCTTGTTGAGCGGCGTCGGCACGCAGATGATGACGGCCTGCACGTCTTTGACGCGCGCGAAATCCGCCGAGGCGGAGAGCCTGCCTTCGGCGACAATCTGCTTCACGGTCTCCCCGGGGATATGTTCGATGTAGCTGCGCCCGGCGTTGAGAGCCTCAACCTTCTTAAGATCCACATCCAGGCCCAATACGCGCGCGCCGTTGCGGGCGAATTGCAGACAGAGAGGCAAGCCGACATAACCGAGACCGACGATGGCGATATTCATAAACTTGCTGACTGGAAGGCAGAGTGCACATAAAACTGAAGGAATAGAAAGAAATTTTTGCCGCACACAAAATGGCGAAATGCCAATCCAACCTCAGCTGCCAGAGGAAAATTCACTTGCCTTCACTCCCGGCGATTCCCTACATTGCGCCCGCAGTTTGGCGAAAGGTTGGGGTCGTAGCTCAGTTGGTAGAGCGTCTCGTTCGCAATGAGAAGGTCGCAGGTT
>JAFMIX010000138.1 GCA_017853785.1 Verrucomicrobiales bacterium | reverse complement strand
CCCAGCAGCGCCACACTCACCGCCGAGCTGGGCAGGCCGCTCTTGCGGATGATTTCGTCGATGCTCCGCTCCTCGTGGTCGAGCGCGTCGTAGGTTTTCTGTTCGTTCTCGGAGAGCGTGAGCGCCGGCAGCACGCCGGTCTCGCTCGCGCCCGGAAGCTTGTTGCTCGCCGGAAACAGATACTCGAACTCGCTCAAAATATCCTCGCAACCCTCGCACAGCTTCGCGCCCTTCTTGATCAACTCGTGACAGCCCTTGCTGCGCGGCGAATCAATCCGCCCCGGCACGGCGAACACCTGCCGCCCCGCTTCCACCGCCATGTTGGCCGTGATGAGCGCGCCGCTCGTGAGGTTTGCCTCCACCACCACCGTCCCCAGCGTCATGCCCGCGACGATGCGGTTGCGGATCGGAAAACTCTGTTTGTCCGCCGGGCGGTTGAAGGGAAATTGCGTGACCACCGCGCCGGTCGCCGCGATGCGCTCAAAGAGTTCCGCATTCTCCGGCGGGAAAACGATGTTGATGCCCGTGCCCAACACCGCCACGGTGCGGCCTTTCGCCGCCAAAGCGCCCTGATGCGCCGCCGTATCAATCCCGCGCGCGCCGCCGCTCACCACTGTCACGCCCACATAGGCGAGCTGATACGCGAACTTGCGTGCGGTCTCGATGCCGTAACTGGTGGTCTGCCGCGAGCCGACGATGGCCAATGCGTTTTTATCCTGCGCGGTCAATTCGCCTTTGACGTAGAGCACGATGGGCGGGTCGTAAATTTGCCGGAGCAATTCGGGATACGCCGCGTCGTTTGCGGTGAGGACATGGCAGCCGAACTCCTGGATGCGCTTGAGTTCGCCCGCGAGGTCCACGGATTTTTCCCAGCCGGCGATCTTCTCCGCCGTGTCCTCGCCGATGCCACGCACGGCGAGCAGTTGTTGCTTGGAGGCGGCGAGGATGGCGGGGGCTTCGCCGAAGTGGGCGAGCAATTGCCGCACGCGCACCGGTCCGACGCCTTCGATGAGATTCAGCGCGATGAATGCTTCCCGGGAATCCATGCGGGAAAGCCTGTTGCGGCTTTTGTGGGGCGTCAAGCTTGGATGAAAGCGCCCAGAAGATTTCCGCCGCCCCGCGTGCCGCGCCCCGACTCAGAACAGTTTGATCTGCTTTTTTTCCTTCGTGAGCAGGTCCACCAATCCCGGATTGCGGCTCTTGCGGCGCTCGATGATTTCCTTGTCGGTCGTGGGGTCGTAGGGCACGGGATATTTGCCGTCCCAGCAGGCCATGCAGAAATTCTCCTGTGGCAACCGCGTGGCCCGCACCATGCCATCCGGGGACAGGTAATGCAGCGAGTCGGCGTTGAGATACTTGCAGATTTCAGCGACGGAATTGTTCGCCGCCATCAGCTTGCTGCGGTCGGGAAAATCGATGCCGTAAACGCACGGATGCATGTGCGGCGAGCAGCTCACCAGCACGTGCACCTCCGTTGCGCCGGCTTCCTTGAGCGTCTTCACGCGCGTCTTGCAGGTGGTGCCGCGCACGATGGAATCGTCCACGATGATGACGCGCTTGCCCTTCACGAGGCCGCCGATGAGGTTGAGCTTCACGCGCACGTCGAAGTCGCGAATAAGCTGCGAGGGCTGGAGAAAACTGCGGCCGACGTAGTGGTTGCGGACGAAGGCCATCTCGAAGGGGATACCGGATTCGAGCGAGTAGCCGAGCGCGGCGCAGTTGCCGCTGTCGGGCACAGGCACGACCATGTCGGCCTGGATGGGATGTTCGCGGGCGAGTTCGCGGCCCATTTCGACGCGCACCTTGTAGACGTTGCGGTCGGCGATGGTGCTGTCCGGCCGGGCGAAATAGACATACTCGAACATGCAGAACGCGCGGCGCGGCTTTTCGGGAAAAGCCTGCACGCTTTCGATGCCGCTTTTGCTGATGACGACTATCTCGCCGGGCTCGACGTCGCGGACGAACTTGGCGTGGATCAGGTCCAGCGCGCAGGTTTCGCTGGCGAGCACCCAGCCGTCGTTGAGTTTGCCGATGCAGAGCGGGCGGAATCCCTGCGGGTCGCGGACGCCGATGAGTTCGTTCTCGGTGAGGAGGCAGAGGGAATACGCGCCTTCGAGCCGGCGGATGGATTGCACGAGGCTGTTGTCCTCGCCGCCCATCGTGGGCTGCGCGAGCAGGTGCAAAATGATTTCGCTGTCTACCGTGGTCTGGAAGATCTGGCCGCGCGCCTCCAGTTCGTCGCGCAACTGCGCGGCGTTGGTGAGATTGCCGTTGTGTGCGATGGCGATGCGTCCGCGCGCGCAATCCACCGTGAGCGGTTGGGCGTTGCGCAGGTGCGAAGAGCCGGTTGTGGAGTAACGGGTGTGGCCGATGGCGTTGTGGCCCACGAGGTCGTGGAGCGTCTTGCCTTTGAAAATCTGCGGTACGAGGCCCATTCCCTTGTGCTCGTAAAACTGTTTGCCGTCGCTCGTGACGATGCCGGCGCTTTCCTGCCCGCGGTGTTGCAGGGCGTAGAGGCCGTAGTAGGTCAGCTCCGCCGCGTTCGGGTGACCGAACACGCCGAAGACGCCGCAATAATGTTTGGGGTAAGGTTGGTTTTGCATCCGCGCGCGGCGGAAATGCAACAGTGATTTCTTCCACGGCGCAAGTGTGAAATTGGAACGCGCCGATTCGGGCGAAATCAACGCAGATTTTTTCATCGCCCGGTCGCTGCCTTTGGAATGAAAGCTTGATGTAGGTCAATTTCATTTCCGCCGGGGGAGATAAGCTTCAGACACCGATGGCCACCACAGGTAAACCTATTTCCACCCGGAGCTTGGTGCTTGGCGGCCTGCTCTACATGCCACCGAACCTACGCCAAGCCGTAAAGGCCATCACGCAGTTCTCCATGCTGCTGAAGCTGTCGAAGCCGGGATCAGCAGCTGGAACATGAGTGATCGGCCAACCGTGAGGGTGAGGTGGTGCGGGCTGGCGGATTCTCTGCCGGGTTATTTCAACGCGCGCAAGGCGAGCCAGAGACCCACGGCGATCACCAGTGCGATGATGATGCTGCCGATGATGAAGTAGAGGTTGACCTTGTTCCGCTTGGGGGCAAACACCTTGGTGTCCAGATTGCCACCCACCGGACCTTTTTCCAGATCGTTCAGGCTCACGCCGCCTTGGCCGCGCGGGAGGATCATGGTGGAATCCACGCTGGGGCGCTGGGGGGTGACGGCGTTGCCCGTCTCAAGCCGCATCTGGATCTGCCCCAAGCGGAGGATTTGCCCGGGTTTCAAGACCGCTTCGCCGGAGATTTGCTGCCCTTCGATGAAAGAGCCGTTGGTGGAGTTGAGGTCCTTGACGACTACATCCGAACCGCGCAGCAGAACTTCGCAGTGCCGACTGGAGACGGAGGGGTCGGCGATTTGAAACGTGTTCTCCTCAATGCGGCCAATCGTGTTTTTCTCCGCGATTAACTCGTGTGAGCGTCCTGCCAAACCCTCACTTAGGAGAACTAGTTTTACCATAGCTGATTTGCGAGGATTATCCTCGCTGAAGGGTTCAAGTCAAACGCAATTCCGCGCATTTTTGGATGGGACAACCCGTCAATGCCGCGCAATCAGCTCGCGGAATTCCGCGAAGAGCGGCGTGGAATCGTGCGGCCCCGGGGATGCTTCCGGGTGATACTGCACCGAGAACACCGGCTTCTTCTTGTGCCGCATACCTTCCACGGTGCCGTCGTTCAGGTTCAAGCGATGCACGGCGACGTCGCTCGGCAATGATTTTTCGTCCACGGCGAAGCCGTGGTTCTGCGAGGTGATCTCCACCCGGCCGGATTCCAGATCCTTCACCGGCTGGTTGCCGCCGCGATGGCCAAACTTGAGCTTGAAAGTCTTGCCGCCGAATGCCTGACCGAGCAGCTGGTTGCCGAGGCAGATGCCGAACATCGGGATGCCCGTGTCGAGCAGCGTCTTCACTTCGCGCACGATGTAGTCCAGCGCGGCGGGGTCGCCGGGGCCGTTCGAGAGGAAGATTCCGGCGGGTTTGTATTTGAGCGCCTCGGCGGCGCTGGCCGTCGCGGGCAGCACCTGCACCTTGAACCCATGTTGCCGCAGGCGGCGCAGGATGTTGTATTTCATCCCGTAATCGAACGCGACGATGGGAATGTCCGCCGGCGGGAGCGGCTTGCGGATGTTGCGGGCGTCCACGGCTTTGTTGCCGCGCACGAGATCGAAGGCGGCGCTCTGTTCGTCCTGGGCGTCCCACGCGAACGCTTCCTTGTGGGTGACTTCTTTGACGTAATCCACGCCGACAAAGACAAATTCCTTCGCGCGCTTCACCGCTTCCGCCGCGGAGATGTCCTCCGTGGTGATGAAGCCGTTGAGTGCGCCGCGCACGCGCAATTTTTTTGTGAGCGCCCGCGTATCAATGCCCTGGATGCCGGGGATGCCGTTGTCCTCAAGATACTGGCTCAGCGACCAGTCCGCGCGCCAGTTGCTGACGACGGGTGAGAGTTCGCGGATGACAAAGCCCGCCGCGTGCGGCCGCCATGATTCGATGTCCTGCCGGTTGACGCCGTAGTTGCCGATGAGCGGGTAGGTCATCGTCACGATCTGCCCCTTGTAGGACGGGTCGGTGAGGATTTCCTGATAGCCGGTCATGGAGGTGTTGAAGCACACCTCGCCGCAGGCTGACGCCCTCGCGCCAAAACCCGTGCCGTGAAACACTGAACCGTCTTCGAGGGCTAAAATCGCTTTCATGAAATCAAACTGCGGGATGCTAGAGCGCATCGTGACCGGGTTCAAGTTGGAAACAAAAAAGCGCAGACGTGTGCAATCTGCGCTTGGGCACAGGAATTCGTTTTTATTTGGCCGGCTTCTTGTTCGCCATCTTTTTCATGGTTTCCAGCGTGGCAATGAAAGCCTTCGGTCCGCCTTTTTGATAGCCGGTCTCACCAATTTTATTGCCGGCAGCATCCAGCACGATGATCGTCGGGTAACCTTCGATTTCATACTTCTTCGCCAGCGCCTGATTCGCGGCTTTTTGCTCGGCGGATAAGGCTTTCTTGCGGGGGAAATCCACCTCCACCAGCACCAGGTTGGTGGCGGCATATTGGGCGAACTCCGGCTGGGAAAACACCTCTTTGTTCAGCTTGATGCACCAGCCGCACCAATCCGAGCCGGTGAAGTCCAACAGCACCAGCTTGTTTTCTTTTTTGGCTTGGGCTTGCGCTTTGGGGAGGTCGGTCAGCCATTCCGCCGCGTGGCTGGTGGCGAGCTGCATTAAAATCAATCCCGCCAGCAGGGTGGTTGCGATTCGTTTCATGAGTTTCCTTTGGTTGTTGGTTGTGACGTTGTGGTTTGGACGCAAACCGGCTTCATTTGTTCAGCCCACACGATTTTCCCGCCGACAATGGTGGCGGTGGCTTTGCCTTTGAGCGGCCAGCCGTAGAACGGGTTGTTCGCGGACTTGCTCGCGGTGGCTGCGCGCGTGAAGACCCATTCCTGGTCGGGGTCGAACACGGTCACGTCCGCATCCGCTCCCACGCTCAACGTGCCCTTGTTCAGGCGCAGCAGCTTGGCCGGGTTCACGGTGTATTTCGTGATGAGGTCGCCGAGCGGGAGGCGTCGGGCATGGACGAGCTGCATGAGCGAGAGTGCGAGTTCGGTCTCGAAGCCGGTGATGCCGAAGGGCGCGTAGTCGAACTCCACTTCCTTTTCGTAATCGCAATGCGGCGCGTGGTCGCTGGCGAGGATCTCAATCGTGCCGTCCGCGAGGCCGGCGAGGATCGCCTCGCGATCTTTGGCGGAGCGCAGCGGCGGGTTCATCTTGAAATTCGTGTCGTAACTCGGCCACGAAGGGAATTCCTGCGGGGGCGACTTGAAACCAAAAATTCCTTTGCCGTCCTGCGCCCAAAACTTTTCGCTGCCGGCGATGGCCGCGTCGGTGAGCGTAAAATGGTGCGGGCACGCTTCGCCGGAGATCGGCACGCCGCGTTTTTTCGCTTCGCGGATGAGCGCCACGCTGCC
>JAFMIX010000137.1 GCA_017853785.1 Verrucomicrobiales bacterium | reverse complement strand
GTGTTGCCGTAGGCGTGGCCGGCGGGGAGTTCACCCCAGTCATGGATGACTTCGTATTGATGCTCGCCCGTGCCGATGACCGGCAACTTCGTGCCAGCTTTGTCGCTGGCGAGGACGTAGGGCGCGACCGTGCTGAAGGCGGCGATAGCCCCGGCTTGTTTGAGAAAATGCCGGCGGGTGAGGGATGGGGTTTTCATGGGGTGATGTGTTGCTGGTTGATGCTAGGTGATGAGTTCGGAAATGACATTGGCCTTTTCCACACCGGTGAGGCGTTGGTCGAGCCCGAGGTAGCGGTAGCTGAAGCGTTCGTGGTCGAAGCCCAAGCGGTTGAGCACGGTCGCGTGGAAATCGCGGATGTGGACGCCGTCCTTGACGATGTTGTAGCTGAAATCGTCCGTCTCGCCGTGGATGACGCCGGGCTTGGCGCCGCCGCCCGCCATCCACATGGTGAAGCAGCGGGGGTGATGGTCGCGCCCGTAGTTTTCCTTGGTGAGTTCGCCCTGCGTATAGATCGTGCGGCCAAATTCGCCGCCCCAGACGACGAGCGTGTCGTCCAACATCCCGCGCGCCTTCAGATCCTGGATCAATCCGTAGCACGCCTGATCCACGTCCTTGCACTGGCTGGGTAACCGGCCCGAGGTGTTGGAGTGGGTGTCCCAATTGTTGTGATAGATCTGCACGAAGCGCACGCCACGCTCGACGAGCCGCCGCGCCATAAGGGCGGTGTTGGCGAACGTGCCGGGCTTCTTCGCGTCCGCGCCGTATAGCGCGTATGTGGATTCCGGTTCGCCGGTAATGGCGGTGAGTTCGGGCACGCTGGCCTGCATCCGGAACGCGAGTTCATACTGCTGGATGCGCGTATGAGTCTCCGGATCGCCGACCGCGCGATAATTGATTTCATTCAAAGCCTTCAAGCCATCCAGCATCTTGCGCCGGACTTTGAAATCCACCCCGGCGGGATTGTTGATGAACAGGATGGGGTCGCCCGCCGAGCGGAAGGAGACGCCCGCGTGTTCGCCGGGCAGATAGCCGGAGGACCAGAGCCGGCCCGAGATGGCCTGGATCTGCTCGGTGTTCGTGGGCCGCGCCACGAGCACGACAAAGGTCGGGAGGTTGTCGTTCGCCGAACCGAGCCCATACGAAACCCACGAGCCAAGGCACGGCCGGCCCGTGACCATGTTGCCGGTTTGCATCATGGTGATGGCGGGTTCGTGGTTGATGGCGTCCGTGTGCATCGTGCGGATGAAGGTGAGATCGTCCGTCATCTTTGCGGTCCACGGAAGCAGTTCGGAAACCCACATGCCGTTCTTGCCGTGCCGGGCGAATTTATATTTGGAGGGCGCCACCGGAAACCGCTTCTGGCCGCTGGTCATACCGGTGATGCGCTGGCCCATGCGGACGCTGTCGGGCAATTCCTTGTCGAACCACTCGTTCATCACGGGCTTGTAATCGAACAAATCCATCTGCGACGGCCCGCCGACCATGTGCAGGTAGATCACGCGCTTGGCCTTGGGAGGGAAGTGCGGCCCGACGGCTTTCAGCGCGGCGTGGGCGGCGGCGGATTTGTTGTCCCGGGCAAAGAGCAGCTGCGGCGCTAGCGTTGCCAGCGCGGCAGTGCCGAGGAAACTTGCGCCGCGCCGGAGGAACTGGCGGCGCGACTCGGAGCGGACGTAGTCTTTGAAGATCGGATGCGGGTTGAATTCAGGAAAGGGATTCATTTGTTCAACACCTCGTCCAAGTTCATCAACTGGTTCGCGACCATCGTGTAGGCGGCCAGCGTGGGCTGGTCCAACGTGGCGTCGGGTTTGGATTCACCCACGGCGATCAGGGCGGCGGCAGCTTTCGGCGCCGTCTGATAGTGGGCCAGCAAATCCTTCAGTGATTGGGAAACGATTTTTTTCTCCGCCGGGCGCAGCGGCCGGGCGATAAGCCGTTGAGCCATGAAATCGATCCTTGCCACGGCATTGCTGCCCGGCTGCTGGAGCGCGTGCGCAGCGAGATTGCGCGCGGCCTCGACGAATTGCGGGTCGTTCAAGGTGACGAGCGCCTGGAGCGGCGTGTCGGAGCGCTCGCGCTGCACGGTGCAGGTCTCGCGGTTCGGGGCGTTGAAGATTTCCATCGAAGCCGGCGGCGCGGCGCGCTTCCAGAACGTATAGAGGCTGCGGCGGTAAAGCGATTCGCCGGTGTCCGGTTTGTAGGACTTGGTGTCGCTGTTCGGCATCGCCACGGCTTCCCATACGCCCTCGGGCTGATACGGCTTCACGCTGCGGCCACCGAGTTTGGGCACGAGCAGGCCGCTGGCGGCGAGGGCGGTGTCGCGGATCATCTCGGCGTCCATGCGGAAACGCGGGCCGCGCGAGAGGAGGCGGTTTTTGGGATCGCGCTCCAGTTTCTCCCGCGGAGTCACGGCGGATTGCCGATAGGTCGCGGAGGTCACGAGCAACTTGAAGAATTTCTTCACATCCCAGCCGCTCTCACGGAATTCCACCGCGAGCCAATCGAGCAATTCCGGATGGGACGGCGTTTCGCCGGCGATGCCGAAATCGCCCGCCGTGCGGACCAGGCCGGTGCCGAACAGTTCCTGCCAGAACCGGTTCACCGTGACGCGCGCTGTGAGCGGGTGTTCCGGCGTGACCAACCACTTGGCAAAGCCGAGGCGGTTGCGCGGCAGATCGGCGGCCATCGGCGGCAATACCTGCGGCGTGCCAGGAGTCAGTTTTTCGCGCCGCTGGTCATACTGGCCGCGGAACAGCAGGAAGGCCTCGGCGGCCTCATCTTTCTCCTGCATGATGTGCGCCACCGTGCCGCGTTGGCGGATCAGCGTCTGTTCCCGTTTCAGCTGCAGCTGCTGCTTGGCGAGACCGGGATATTGGACGTCAAAGGAATTGAGCCACAGCTCGTAGGCTTCCTCGGTCTCATTCGTGGTGTTCTTGGAAACGGGCTTGCGGACGAGCCACTGGAGGCGCGGCAACGAGGCTAGTTGGGCGACTTCCATGCCCGTAAGTTCGCGGGAATAGATGCGGACATCCTGCAAGCCGGCATCATCGAGCCGGTCACCGCGATGCCGTTGCCCGAGGGTGAACGGCACTTCCGTGTGAATACTCCGGGAGAGCGCGTCCTCGGCGGTTTCCAATTCCTGCGCTTCGCCGTTGACGAAAATGCTCACGCCGCCGGCTTGGGAAGAACCATCATAAGTCACGCAGACGTGGCTCCACTTGTTGTTGGGCAGATCTTTTTTCGCCATGACCTTGATGGCGTTTGTCGGCCAATCGCTCACGAGATGCACCACAACTTTTTTGCCTTCAAGGAACAAATCCCAGCCGCGATGTTCCGCCGATTCCGTCATATGGGCGACGAGGGAGCCGTTCTTGTCCTTGCCCGGTTTCACCCACGTGGCACAACTGAATTTCTGGTCGCGCTCGAAGTCGCCCACCCCGGGGAACTCCAACGCGCCCGCCTTCGGCACAAACCAGGCCTTCGCCGCAATCGCGCCTTCCTTCCAAACGCTCTTCATGCCGCCATCAACCTTGCGGGGCTCGCCGGCTACCTCGACGCGCACCTCGTTCCCCACCCCTTCATCCAAGGGCGCGTGGAAAACCAGTCCCGCTTCGGGCAGCGGTTGGGAGGAGTTGGTGGCGTCCGGCTGCTGCTGCCAGGAGTCAAACGCGGGCCGCGCCTCCCGCTTGCGGGCCTCCACCTGCTTCTCGGCGTCCGCCAACTCCGGCCCGATCGCCGCCCAGCGCACTTCCTCCTCCGGCTTGGGAATCACGACCACCGGCGGTGTGTCCTTCACATTTCCGTCCATCGCCTTCTGGGTGGTGTTGTTGAAAAATGCCGCCATCGAATAAAATTCTTTCTGCGAGAGCGGGTCGTATTTGTGGTCGTGGCAGACCGCGCAGCCCGCCGTCATCCCCAGCCATACCAGCGAAGTCGTGTCCGTCCGGTCGCGCGTGTAGAGCACCAGATACTCCTCGTTGATCGCGCCACCCTCGCTCGTGGTGATGTTGCAGCGGTTGAAGCCGCTGGCGATTTTCTGGTCGCGCGTGGCATCGGGCAACAGGTCGCCGGCAAGGTTCTCAATGGTGAACTGGTTGAACGGCATGTTGGCATTGAAGGCGTTGATGACCCAGTCGCGATACGTCCACATCTCGCGGAAATTGTCGAAGTGGATGCCGTGCGTGTCGCCATAACGCGCCGCGTCCAGCCAATAACGCCCGCGATGTTCACCCCAATGCGGCGAGGCCAGCCAGCGGTCCACCAGCTTTTCGTAAGCATCGGGCGACAGGTCGGCGACGAACGCCTCCACCTCCGCCGGCGCGGGCGGCAATCCAGTAAGGTCGTAGCTCAACCGCCGCGCCAACGTGCGGCGGTCGGCTTCCGGCGCGGGCTGAAGCTGCTCGCTCTCGAGCCGGGCGAGGATGAAATTATCCACGGGATTGCGCACCCACTTGGTGGACTTCACCGCCGGCGCCGGTGCTTTCACCGGGGCGATAAAAGACCAGTGCGGCTCGTATTTTGCCCCCTCCGCCACCCAACGCTGCAATAACTTCTTCTGCTGCTTCGTCAGCGTTTTGTGGGATTTCACCGGCGGCATCACATCATCGCCGTCATCGAAGAGGCGGCGGATGGCCTCGCTTTTCTCCGGCTTGCCCGGAACAATCGCCGGCGAGCCATCCTCCCGTAGCGCCGTCGCCTCCGCAAAGCTGTCCAGACGCAGCTTCGCTTTGCGCGATCCCGGATCCATGCCGTGACAGGTGAAACAATTCTCTGAAATGATCGGGCGGATATCGCGGTTGTATTGCACCGGCGCGGACGCGGCGGCGGCACGACCCGCCCCAAAGCCGCCGCATCCCACGCCCAGACAGACCAAAACAATCCGCACGCAGCGCCCTGTCATAGCAAACGCCGCCGACTTTGGGTCATTTATCGCAATCAAGCGGAAAAAATTAGGCACACACATTTTTGGGTCGCGAAATACTAATCGCAACCGCCATAATGTCACCCCCTAAGCGGATGAACGAAAGATTTTTTGAGCCCCAGGAAAATCTCGATTTGAAAGTGTTATGGTCTGGATCTGGTTACAAAAAACTTTGGGAAAGTGGAAAGAAGTGGTGGCCCGGCACGGACTCGAACCGTGGACCAATTGATTAAGAGTCAACTGCTCTACCAACTGAGCTACCGAGCCACAACAAGGGCAGAGAATCCTAGCCCGGGGTCATTTTGTCAATCTTCAGTTATGGAATTCTGCGGTGGAATTAGTCATTGCCTCGGGGATAAAATTGAGGGTTACTATCGCTCATCGGAGCGTAGCTCAGCCTGGCTAGAGCACTTGGTTTGGGTCCAAGACGTCGCAGGTTCGAATCCTGTCGCTCCGACCATTTTTTATTGGGGTTTTGGGGGCACGAAGCTTGGGCAAAAACCAAACAGACGCTGCAGATGCAAACCGCATCATAAACGTCGTAGCATTATGCTACGACATCTACGAACTCCTGGCAGTTGCTCTTTCAAGAGGGTCACGGGTGTGAGGTTTACGCGAAACCAGGGTTCGCTCCCGTTCAAAAAATCCATCATGTAGCAACAAGCAGGTTATCTATGCGCTGAAGCGAGTGGAATTGATTGACCCCCACTAGTCACGCCACTTTTGATGCGAATTTTTGCGGCAGTTTTGGTTTTTTCTGCGCTACCAGTTTCCGGTGGAAGGCGGGCGTAGCCCGACTGGAATCGGAAACTGATTCACGCTGATTCTTGGCAAACGCCGCTGGCGTTTGCAAGCCCAGTGAACGATGCGGCAGTTTCTGGTTGTAATATTGCCGCCAGTCTTCAAACGTCCCCCCTTCCGGCCCTCACTCAGCGTGTAAATTAACACCCGGTTCAGGTATTCCCGCCGGAACCGCCCATTAAAACTCTCCGCATACCCGTTCTACCACGGACATCCTGGCTCGATGTAGATGGTTTTGATACCGTTCTCTTTCAGCCACCGCTGAATCACCTGCGCGATGAACTCCGGCCCGTTGT
>JAFMIX010000136.1 GCA_017853785.1 Verrucomicrobiales bacterium | reverse complement strand
CAGTTCGGCCTGAGAACCTTTGGCGATATGGAAAAATCGCACCGAGTCTTTGTTGGATTTGCGCTCGTCACCCTCAGCAATATTGCAGGGCACACTCACCGCGCTCCGCCGCATCTGATCAATCAGCGAAAAATCATGCTCGATGCTTTTGCTCTTTGTCAGCCGATAAATTTCAACAGCCAAGGCTTTCGCCTTTTGCCAGACAATCAAACTTTTAAAACCTTGCTCGGTCATAATTTTTTTCTCGCGCCTGATGCCCTGCACCTCACGCCTCAACGTCCGTCCACGTCACCAAATCTCCCAGCGCGGGACGGCCATCATGCCGCCACGTCAGCGGCGGCGACTGCATCCGGCCCAGCGGGCAGACGCGCGTGACGCCCCAGCGGGCAAGTTGCGTGGCGAGTTGGCCCGCCTTGACCTCCGGCGCGGCGAGGCCCACGGTCGAGACCTTGCCGCGCACGACTTCCGCCTGCTGCAACGCCTGGGTCAGATCCTTTACCGGCTTCACGTAGATGAACCGGTTCAGGCACGACACCTGAAAGCGCGCGTCCGCCTCGAACACCACCGTCCACGCCGTCGAACCCTCGCTACACCAATGCCGCGTCGCGTCCGGATCATGCGCCGCGCGCACCTCATAGATGCCGCGCCGCGAGGCAATGGCCGCCGCCTCGGCCGCCGGGAGGGGAGCACGCGGCTCGCGAAGTTCCCACGCCGCAAGTTCCGTCGCGAGCAGTTCGGCAAATTTCTCCGGCGTCACGTTGCCGCCGGTCTCGACGTAGATGACGTGCGGCGAGAGGCAGCCGTGTTGATCCCACGCGGTCACATCCGCCGCCGCGCAAGCAACGGTCTGACTCAACCGCCCGCCCGCGAAGGCGTCGCTGGCAACGAACGCAAAACTCAACTGATGACCGTAGCCGAGAAACCGCTTCGTCACCGGCAGACGCGACCGGATGTCTGCCAGCGTTTCGTCGCTGCCGGTGGCGGTCACGCAATCCGCCTCCGCAAAGAGCGCGGTCTCGAGCGTCGCGTGGCCACCGCGCCATTCGGCGATTTCCAGACAGCCGCCGATTTTTTTGTCCGCATCGTAGATCGAATGGGCGAAAAGCCGGGGCAAAAACGAAGTGCCGCGCGCGCACTTCACGAACTGCGCCGAGCGCGCGAGCAGGCCGAGCGCGAGGCTCATGAGCGTGGGGTTGGGCAGATTGCCGGCGGCGATGTGGGCGATGAGTTCCGGCCCGCGCGCGAGGGCGGCCCTGCCAACCGCCTCTTCGGCGCGGGGGGCGCTCAATTTATCGAGCCGCTGCGCGTGGCCGAGTTCCTGCGCGACGAGCATTTCGAGATTGGTGGCAGTGAGTTCGCGAAAGAACGTGTCCAGCCCGCGCTCGAGCGTGGCGCGGGAGAAGCCCGTTGCCGCCGGGCCTTGTTCCAGCGCGAATTTGCGGAAGGGAAAATCCGCGTGCCGCCAGTTCGCGCCAAGTTCACCGAGGAGATTGATCAGGTCCGCCGTGGTGCGCGGCGCCAGGTGCTTCTCGCGGTTGCGCTTGATGGCCTGGCACGCCCCGGTGAGCATCGTGGGCGTAAGTTCCGCTTCGGGCGGCAGGTCGGCGTAGAAATAATTTGGCAGGTTCATGGGGCGGATGAGGGCAGCGGAAATTCAGCGAGCCGCGACTGGATTTGCCGGTAGAGTTCCGACGTCCACGCAGGCAGGTTGGTGGCGGCGGGCCAGGGTTTGCCGGCGCGAAAATCCGCAGGCGCGAGGATGACGGTGACGTTTGTGAGACCGGTGTCCGCCGTCAGCACGAACAACTCGGCCGAAGCATCGTCGCCCATGGCGAGGCAGCCGATGGAGTTCGTGCCGCCGTGGATCATGATGTCGCCGCCGAGGTTGGTGCGAGCGTCTTGCGCGGCGTGCTGACGG
Source organism: Verrucomicrobiales bacterium (assembly GCA_017853785.1). Taxonomy (GTDB): domain Bacteria; phylum Verrucomicrobiota; class Verrucomicrobiia; order Limisphaerales; family JAFMIX01; genus JAFMIX01. The sequence goes on along the minus strand of JAFMIX010000136.1, from coordinate 4,134 downwards.
TCGAAGGCGTTCGGATAACCGATCTGCATGGAAATTTCATACCGGCTGTTCGGGTTGAGCAATTCGATAGGGTAGATTCCTTCCGGCACCTGGCGGTCCCATTCCCGCAGCTTCGGCCCGGCGACGCCACTCGCACCCAGAATCGGATAGGCGCGGACCAATCGCCACGCGCCAGATTGGGCGGGCGCGTAAACCTGCAACTGGCGTTCGGCCTTCAAGCCGACGAGTGTGAGGCGTTGCGGCGGATAAGTTATTGCCGCCTGCTGGAAATACGGCTGCAACCGGGCGCGGGCGGCGGGGCCGTATTCAACGACTCGCCCCTCTACCGTCTTGGTCGAAATCGCAGGCAAACGACATTTCACACAGCCGCCAATCAGCAGCGCGGCAAAGAGGGGCGCAAGAATTTGGAGCGCAGGTTTCATCTGGTCATCAGGGAGCAGCCGCGCGGTTCGGCGGCGACGGTGCGGCCAATCAGTTCGAAGCCTTCGCCGCGCCGCACGCCAAGGTCTTCGGTCTGCACGGCCATCACGGAATAGACGTTGGCGAGATCGAACACGCGGATGAGACCGGTCTTGCCCGCCGCGACTTCGCGGCTGGTTTCGGGGGAGATAATTTGGACGCGCGCCCACGGGGGAAATTGAAAATTCCGAATTCCAAATTCCGAATTCCGAATTTCATAGGCCTGCGAACTCAATTCGCTCATGCCGTATTCGCAGATGATGTTTTCTGCCGACACCCCGAGGAATTTCATGATGAGGGCGTGTAGTTCGACCTTGGGCAGCGAGCGGGAACGGTTTTTGTAGCCGCCGGTTTCCATCACGCGCGAGCCCGGAGGCAACACGAAGCGGACATTTTTTTCGGCCAGAAAATCCAGCAGGTGCACAAAGGAAAATGCCGTGCCCAAAACCAGCATCGGGCGACCCGCGTCAGATAACGGTTTCAGGGCGCGCAGCGTGGCGTCAAAGTCGAGCTCCCAAACGCTGTCAGGGGCGACACGGCCGAGGAAGGCGGTTTCCGGAGCGCCGAGTTTTTGCCCCACGACGGCGAACATGTGCACGAGCGAAGAGCGCGGGGCTTGCGCCGGTGGCGGGGTGAGAATGGCTACACCGCATTCCGCATTCCGCATTCCGCAATTCTGAGAGAACCACGACCAGAGCGCAGCTTCGTAGGTCGCCAGCGAATCTACGTGGTGAAAATGGCGGCTCGGCTTTTGTTCCGTCGTGCCGCTGGAATGAAAGATGGCGGTGCGCGCAGTGGGCGCGAGGCTGGTGAGTTCAAGCTCCTTGAAGGCGGCAGTCGGCACAGCGGGGATTTGCGTCCAGTGGGTGAGGTCATCGGGACACACGCCCCGGGCCGCGCATAGTTTCCGGTAGGGCAAATTGTTGCGATATTGCAGGCCGAAGAGGACGAGGGCGAGGGCGTTGAATTCGGTGTCAAAGTGCTGGCGGAGTTCGGCAGGCGGGAGGCCAGCAAGGGTCTCATCGCCGCAAAAGCCGATGAATTCGCGCAGGCGCGCGGCAAAGATGGCAAGTTCGGAGTTCATGCGGTTTTTTTCCAGGCTGGTGTTCCGCCACAGCCGCACAGAATGTCAGGTTTTGCGGTGCGGATGTCGAGAGGCAAACGTGGGGCAGCGGAAGGATGGCCTGCAGGGTTGGACGACTTGCGCGGCGTCACCGAACCCGCGGCGAGCCGTCTGCGCTGCGGTCACTTCGCGTGGCAGCCGCAACCATGGGCGCAGCGTTTGCGCTTGGGCCAGCGCCGCAGACCGTGCTGAAACCACAGTTTCCAGACCATCCACAACGCTTCCTGAACGATGTGCCCGGACATCTTGCTCTGCCCGTGCAGCCGGTCGGTGAAGACGATGGGCGTTTCGACGACTTTCAGCCCCTGCCGCCAGAGCCGGTGCGTGAGTTCAATCTGGAAGCTGTAGCCGTTGGATTCGATCCGGTCGAGTTCGATAGCCTGAAGCGCGCGGCGGCGGAAACATTTGTAGCCCCCGGTCGGGTCGGTGAACGGCATCCCCGTGATGAGCCGGACGTAAATGCCGGCGCTGCGGCTGAGGAACAGGCGCTTGAGCGGCCAGTTCACCACCCGCACGCCATCGGAATAACGCGAGCCGAGCACCAAATCGGCATTTTCATCCCTCGCCGCATCCAGAAAATCCGGAATGTCCGCCGGGTCGTGGGAAAAATCACCGTCCATCTCGAAGATGAATTCGTAGTCACGCTCCAGCGCCCACTTGAACCCCGCGATGTAGGCGCGACCCAAACCATTCTTCTGGGCGCGGTGGAGCACGTGGATTTGCGGATGCTTCGCCGCTAGTTCGTCGGCGAGTTGCCCGGTGCCGTCCGGTGAACTATCATCCACCACAAGCACGTCCACAGGCACGGGGAGCGCCAAGAGCGCGGCGACCATGCGCGGGAGGTTGTCCCGCTCGTTATAGGTCGGCATGATGATGAGCGTCCTTTCCATGGTCGGAGCGGTGGCAATCTAGCCGTTCAACGTGCAAAAACAAGTTGCGAATTTACGAAACTCCCCCAATCGCGCCTTTTGGCTGTTTTGCGGCCGACGCTTCCGTTACGCTGCCGCCATGTCAGGTTTAATCGCCATCGTCGGCCGCCCCAATGTCGGCAAATCCGCCCTGTTCAACCGCATCGCCGGCAAACGCATCGCCATCGTCCATGACGAACCAGGCGTGACCCGCGACCGCGTGACCGCCGAAGTCGAGTGGCAGGGCCGCCCCTACACGCTCGTGGACACCGGCGGTATCGGCCTGCTGCGCCGCGAGAAATCCGACGACATCATCACCAAGGCCATGCTCGACCAGGTGGAACTCGCCATCGAAGCCGCGCACGTCATCATCCTCGTCGTAAACGTGCAGGACGGCATCTCGCCGCTCGACCGCGAGGTAGCGCAACGCCTCCGCCGCGGCGGCAAGACCGTGCTGCTCGCGGTGAACAAGGTGGACACACACCGCGCCGAGTCCGGCGTGGATGAATTCGCCACGCTGGGCTTCGAAAAAACTTTCCCCGTCAGCGCCATCCACGGCGAAGGCATCGAGCGGCTGATGAGCACAGCCATTTCTCTTTTGCCCGCTGACGCGGGACGGGTGACGAGTGACGCGGAGCAGCCCATCGCGTCCGCCGAAGAGTCTGAGTCACCCGGCACGCGCCGCCCGGCACCCTTGAAGATCGCCATCGTCGGCCGGCCGAACGTCGGCAAATCTTCCATCATCAACGCGCTCACCAAATCCGACCGCGTCATCGTCAGCCCCATCGCCGGCACCACGCGCGATTCTGTGGATGTGCCGTTCACCGTGGAGACGGCGGGCGTGTTGCAGAGCTACGTTTTGATTGATACCGCCGGCATGAGAAAATCCCGGCGCATCGAGGACTCGGTGGAATTCTACAGTGTCAACCGCGCGCAGGAATCTATCGCCCGCTGCGACATCGCCATCCTCGTGCTGGACGCGGTGGACGGTATCGTCGAGCAGGACAAGAAAGTCGCCGACTACATCGTCGAGAACCGCAAGGCCTGTATCGTCGTTGTCAACAAGTGGGATCTCGTTGCGGAAAACGTCCGCAAAGCCCGGGAGGAGGAAATCGAGCGGCGCGATAAAAAGACGCGCACCGAAGGCACAAAAAAAACGCTGACCACGCTGGGCGAATTCGGCGCGTGGGTGCAGGAGAAATTGTTCTTCCTCGATTACGCGCCCGTGATTTTCACCTCGGCGAAAGACGGCTTCCACTTGGATCGCCTGCTGGAAGCCGTGCGCTACGTCGCCGCGCAATTGCAACAGAAAGTCCCCACGGCGATCCTGAACCGCACCATCAACGACAGCATCGAGCGCCGCCAGCCAGTGAGCGCCGGCGGACATCGGTTGAAATTTTTCTACGCCACGCAGGTGCGGCAGGCGCCGCCCACGTTTCTGCTGTTCGTCAACACGGACGAACTTTTCTCCGACCAGTATAAAAAATATCTCGGTGCGGAAATCCGCCGCGCGTTCGGCTACGAAGGTTGCCCCATCATCCTCGTGCCCAAGGCCCGGCCCAAGACCGTCGCACCCATCCGCAAATATGATCCGGAACGCGCCCAAGCAGAGAAGTCCAGCGGCCCGCGCCGCTCAGCGGTGAA
>JAFMIX010000135.1 GCA_017853785.1 Verrucomicrobiales bacterium | reverse complement strand
GGCGCAACTCCACCACATCCCCCGGCAGCAGCGGCAGGTCTTCGCCGTTCAGTAGCGCGGCGGGGCTCACTGGAATCTGCTGGCCGGCGCGTGTGACAATGATCTGGCTGGGGTCGCCCGCCGGAATGTATTCCGCCGCGACGATGGTCTTGATGAGTGTCATGTCTGGCGACCAGATCATCGCGGGGCATTTCACCGGTCCGAGGATGGTCACTACGTTGCTGGGCGCGGCGGTGACGGGGCGGGGTGCGGCAAGTTGCTCCTGGAAGGCGCGGGTCTGGCCCTCATAAAACGCCGCGCGCTCGCGCTGCCGCGCCGCGGATTTCGTGGTGCAACCGGTGACGGTGAGAGCAAGCAGGAGGAAAACGATGGCGCAGAACTTCACGGCGGAATTCAACGCAAAGGCGCAAAGTTGCAAAGGCGCGGGGCAAGACCAACTTTGGTTGGACTCACGGGAACGACTAGTTTGCTTCAGCGATTTCATTCTTCCAAATCCGTCTGGCGGCTTTGCGTTAAAACACCGGCTTTGGCCCGTTGTTTCGTCAGCTAGTGGGGGTTTTTGCCAGCGTGGTCCGCCATTCCTGCACGGCGGTGCGCATCTGCGCGGCGGCGTTGAGGTGGGGCTGCACAAACTTGGGCGTGAACCACGGGAACGTCCCGAGCAGGTCGGGCGTGACGAGGATTTGCCCGTCGCAATCCGGCCCGCTGCCGATGCCGATGGTCGGGATGGCGAGGCGTTGCGAAAGCTCCCGCGCGACCGGCGGCGTGACGAGTTCCAGCACGATGGCAAACGCGCCAGCGTCGGCCAAAGCTTGCGCGTCGGCGAGCAAGCGAGCGTGTTCGGCCTCGGTCTTGCCTTTGATTTTGTAGCCACCTTCTTCAAGGACGTGCTGGGGTAACATCCCAAGATGGCCGCAGAACGGAATCCCCGCTGCGACGATGGCCTGCACCTGCGGCAGAATCTCGCGTCCGCCCTCGGCCTTCACAAACTCCGCTCCGGCGGCGACGAGCTTGCGGGCATTGGCCACGGCACACTCCACAGTCAAATAACTTTCAAACGGCAAATCGCCGCCGAGCAAGGCGACTGGCTTGGCGCGCGCGGCGGCGCGGACGTGGTGTTCCATGTCCGCCAGGGTGACGTGCGTGGTGTCGGGATGGCCCAGCACGACCATGCCGAGCGAATCGCCGACGAGGAGCAGTGGCACGCCACATTCGTCGAGCAGCTTCGCCATGGGAAAATCATACGCCGTGAGCGCGGCGATTTTATCACCGCGCGTTTTCATGGCGCGGAGCGTGGCGGGGGTAATCTTGGAACTCATTTTTTTAGTTGCCACGGATTGAACACGGATGAAACACGGAACAAAATTCTGTGTTCAATCCGTGTTTCATCTGTGGCTAAAACTCTTGAGCAATTCCTCGGGACTGGTCGTCGCCGTGCCGACTTTGCCGACGACGATGCCCGCCGCGTGGTTGGACAAAATCGCCGCCTCGATGGGCGACGCACCCGCAGCGATGGCCAGCGTGAACGTGGCGATTACTGTGTCGCCCGCGCCGGAGACATCGAACACTTCCTGCGCGACGGTGGGGATGTGGAAGGGCTTCCGCCCGCGCTGGCAAAGCAACATGCCTTGCTCGCCGAGCGTGATGAGCAGCACGGCGGGCTTCAGTTCCTTGAGCAATTGCTGCGCGACGCGCATGAGGTTTTTGTCCGCTAGCGGATTGGCGGTGCGCGTGTTGTCGGGCAGGCGGGCGAGTTCGAAAGCCTCCTTGCGGTTGGGCGTGAGCAGCGACAGCCCGGCGAGGTTCAGGTCATGGACAGGCTTGGGATCGAGGCTCAGCCAGATTCCGCGCGCACGGCAAAGTGCCTTGACCTCATGCAACAACGCCTGCGTAACGACGCCCTTGCCGTAGTCACCGATGATCACAGCGTCGGCTTGGCGTAATTTGGCTTTGAGCTTCGCCACGAGCTGGACGGTGACCTTGCTGTCAAGGCCGTCGCGGGTTTCGCGGTCGATGCGCACGACCTGCTGGCGGTGCGCGACGATGCGGGTCTTGACGCTCGTGTGGCGTGCGGCGCTGGTGACGAGGCCGGCGCAACCGATGTGTTGGGCGGCGAGCAGTTTCTGGAGCTGATGGCCGGCGGTGTCGCGACCGATGACGCCGAAGATTTCCGTGGCGCCGGCGAGCGCGGCGAGGTTGCGGGAGACGTTGGCCGCGCCGCCGGGCATGATGCTCTCGCGCTCAAAATCCACGACGGGCACGGGCGCTTCGGGCGAGATGCGCGAGACGCCGCCCCAGATGAACTGGTCGAGCATCACGTCGCCGACGACGAGCACGCGGGTCTTGGTCGCGGCGGTGAGAAGTTGCCGCACGCGAGAGGCGGACAGTCGGTTTGCGCTCATAAATCAATCCAGAAAACCCGTTAACGGGCTGGTCGCACTGGCGGTGGCACTTTGGGCGGCGAGGCCGCTCTCGCAGGCAGCGCGGCCGGCCTCCACGGCGAGCTTGAAAGCTGCGGCCATTTTGTTCGGGTCGCTGGCGACGGCGATGGCGGTGTTGATGAGTACGGCGGCGGCACCCATTTCCATGGCTTCCGCCGCGTGGCTGGGTGCGCCAAGGCCGGCATCCACGACGACGGGCACGGTGGCTTGCTCGATGATGATGCGGATCTGTTCGCGGGTCTGGATGCCGCGGTTGGAGCCGATGGGCGAGCCGAGCGGCATGACGGTGGCGCAGCCGACTTCTTGCAGGCGCTTGGCGAGGACGGGGTCGGCGTTGATGTAGGGCAGGACGGTGAAGCCTTCCTTCACGAGAATCTCGGCGGCGCGGAAAGTTTCGATGGGGTCGGGCAGGAGGTAGCGCGGGTCGGGATGGATTTCGAGCTTCACCCATTTCGGCAAGCCGGCGGCGGCGGCAAGGCGCGCAAGGCGGACGGCTTCCTCGGCGTTCATCGCGCCGCTGGTGTTGGGGAGGAGGAGGTATTTTTTAGGGTCAATGAATTCGAGGATGTTTGCGAACGGGTCGCGTTTGCCGGAGAGGTCGGCGCGGCGCAGGGCGACGGTGACCATCTCCGTACCGCTGGCGGCGAGGGCGGCGCGCATGGTTTCGGGCGCGGCGAATTTTCCCGTGCCGAGCACGAGACGGGAGTTGAAGGTGCGACCGGCGATGACGAGCGGTTGATTGTCCAAAGACATTGGGAGAAATTTGCCGGGAATCCGTGGTTTTGTCGAGGCGCGAGGAAAGCGGCTCAAACGGCGGGTCTTAGATAGTTGTCATAAATCAACTTCAGCGTGATGAGCACAACCATGGTCAGAAAAATTGGTCTGATGAATTTGGTCCCGCGGGTGGTGACCATCCTGCTGCCGGCGCGCGCGCCGAGCCATTGCCCGGCCCCCATGATGAGCCCGGCCGCGAACCAGACTTTACCCGCGATCAAGAACAGGGTGAGGGCCGCGACATTGCTGGCCCAGTTGAGCGCCTTGGCGTTGGCCGTGGCGCGCACGAGGTTGAACCCCAAGCCGAGCATGAAAGCCAGTGCCAGGAACGTGCCCATGCCCGGCCCGAAAAAACCGTCGTAAACTCCGAGCCCGAAACCGCAGATGAAATCAAACTGCCCCCGCGACAGGCGGGGATGGATATCGCTTTCCCCTAACTGCGGCCGCCGCCAGATGAAGAGCGCCACGGCAAGCAACAGCACTGGCATCAGTTGCTTGATCAGGCGGGTGTCGAACTGCTGGAGCAGCAGGACGCCGCAAAGGGCGCCCAGAAAGGTCAGCAGCCACGCCCGCCGGATCGCGCGCCAGTTCAATGCGCCGGCGCGGGTGAAATGCAACGTGGCGCTGGTGGACCCGAAGCTGGCCTGGAGTTTATTGGTGCCGAGCGCGACCAGTGGGTCGGGGCAGATATTCAGCAGCACCGGCACGGTTAGCAACCCGCCCCCGCCGGCAAGGCTATCCACAAATCCGGCCGTCAGCCCAGTCAAAAACAACAAGCCGATATGCCACCATTCGATCATCCGCGCAGACTAACAGCTTTCGTCCGGCGCGCCAATTCCCAACCCGGGCAACTTGACTACTGGAATTAATTTTCGACTTTGAAGTTGGGCTAATGGCCTCTAGCTTGCATGCATGTTCCGACCCTGCATTGACCTGCGCGACGGTAAGGTGGTTCAGATCGTCGGCGGCACGTTGAGCGACAACGCCGCCGCCGTGCGCACGAACTTTGTCTCGGAAAAGCCTGCGGCGTGGTTCGCGGAACTCTACCGGCGCGACGGCCTTGCCGGCGGGCACGTCATCATGCTCGGGCCGGGGAACGAAGCTCCGGCGCGCGAAGCGTTGGCGGCGTATCCCGGGGGCTTGCAAATCGGCGGCGGTGTGAACGCGGCCAACGCACGGACCTGGCTGGACGCCGGCGCGTCGCACGTGATCGTGACGAGCTGGGTCTTCCGCGAGGGCCGGTTGGACGAAGCCCGGCTGGCGGAACTGGTGTCGATCGTCGGCAAGGACAGGCTCGTGCTCGACCTGAGTTGCCGCAAGCGCGGCGAAGATTATTTCATCGTCACCGACCGCTGGCAAAAATTCACGGAACTGAATATCTCGGCGGAAGTTTTGCAGGCGCTGGCGAAGTCATGCGCGGAATTTCTCGTGCACGCGGTGGATGTGGAGGGGCTTTGCCGCGGTATCGACGGCGAGCTGGTGGCGAAGCTGGGGCGCTGGACGCCGATCCCGACGACCTACGCGGGCGGCGCAGGTTCGCTCGCGGATTTGGAAACGGTCGGGAAACTGGGACAGGGCAGGGTGGGCCTGACCATCGGCTCGGCGCTGGATATCTTCGGTGGCAGCGGCGTGCGTTATGCCGATGCGGTGGCGTTCAACCGCGTGCGCGGCTGAGCCGGTTCATTTCTTCAACCGGTAAGCGGCCGCAACGGCGAGATGTTGCGCGCGGATGAGCGGTTCGACCTCGCAGTCCAAGATCTCCCAGTTGGCGTCGGCGAATTGATAGTCCAGCCGCAACCACGGGCGGAAACCCGCCACCGGCACGTGGGCGTTCGCCGGGAATGTGAAGCCGTAACCTTCGCCCACGAGCGCGAAGCTATCCGTGTAGCGTCCGGCGAAAAGCCGGTAAAGCTCGCCGTGATCGGGCGTGTTGAAGTCGCCAACGACGAGCGTGGGGAGCTTTTCTTTTTCCAACACCGCGAGCAGGCCGCGGGCAAGCCAGAAGCGCTCGTCCCAATAGTATTTGAAGTCCCGCCGGTTCTCGGGATCGAAATAACCGCCGCCGGCCAGCGTCTCGGCGATGATGCGGCGCCAGCGCCACACGTTCAAGAAAGCGCGCGGCGTGGGCATGTGGACACTGTAGAGCGCGATGCGCCGGCCCAAGTATTCGAGTTCAAAGCGCGCGGCAACGGGCCGGTTCTCGAACGCCAGGTCGGGCACGAGCGCGGCGGCTTGGATGGGCAGCTTGCTCGCGAGTGTGAATTCACCGATGACCTTGACCGTGTAGCAGGTGTAGTCGCGGTCGAAGGCTTTTTTGCGATAAGTCTTTTCCTGGAACGCAATCACGTCCGGGGCCATCTCTTCGATGAAGGGCTGGAGCGACTTCACGGTGCGCTGGCCGAAGTTGGCGGTGATGACCGTGAGCAGCTCATTCGTCGCGAACGCGGGTTGCTGATAGTTCCGCGGCAGCGAGTGGAAATTCATGAAGCCCATCAGCACCAAGCCCGCCGCCAGCGCGTGCAGCGCCACCGCCCAACGGCACACGAACAGCGCCAGCGGGAACAGCACGCCGAGCGGCAGCAGCCAGCCTTGCGGCGGCAGGTAGAGCAGGGGGCTCACCAGCGAATCGCCCTCGCCACAGCGGTTCATCGCATTTAGCAGCCCCGCCACCGCCAGCGCATGTGCGCCGCTCGTGAGCAGCACCAGCCACCACAGGATGCGGAGCACTCGGGACGCGGGTTTTTTCGCCATGGCGGCCAAATGCTAGTTCGTGACGGCGCGGGTTCAACCAAAAATTTATCCTGTAAATCTGCCGCGTTCCGACTAGATTCTCCGGCATGACGAAATCAGTTTTCACCGGTCCGGTCTTCGTGGTGCGCGACAACATCGA
>JAFMIX010000134.1 GCA_017853785.1 Verrucomicrobiales bacterium | reverse complement strand
CTACCTGAGCGCCGGAATCAGCCTAGTCGCCAGTTCTGGGGACGGTCGCCGCCCGAGCTTGGATACTTAGCAAACGCAGATTATTTGAAAGCCCCAGTGTTTATGCGGTTGAAGCTGGCGTTTTCGGCAGGGTGATTTTGTTGCCGTCAGCTTGGTTTTTGGGGAAGCGTGCGTGAGCAGGAATGATCAACAGTTAAGCACCTTATACGAGGTGCTACCGGGAGCGTTCTCAGCCCAGTGCGTTGGTTAAGTATATACGCCCGGTCACCGCCGCAGAAATATCGCCACCGCTTCCGTGCGCGTCCGGACCTGGAGTTTCTCGTAAATCCGCCGGACGTAGGTGTGCACCGTCTCGTAGCTGATGCCCAGTTTCTCCGCGATTTCCTTGTAGAGAAAACCCTTGGCCAGATAATTGAGCACTTCCTGCTCGCGTTGCGAGAGGTTTTCCGTGGGCTCCGGCGAATTGCCCACCTTGAGAAACGACTGCACGACCTTGCGGGCGATGTGCGTGGTCATGGGCGAGCCGCCCCGGACGACTTCGCGGATGGCATCCAACAACTCCGCGCTTTTCGTGCGCTTGAGCATGTAACCGGCGGCGCCCGCTGCAAGGGCGTTGAAAATATTCTCCGTGTCCTCATAGACCGTCAGCATCACGACCAGGACTTCCGGCGTCGCCTGCTTGAGCTTGCGGACGCATTCCACGCCGTTCATGCCGGGAAGGTTGATGTCCATGAGCACCACTTGGGGCCGCTCCTTCGGGATGGCGGCCAGCGCGGACTCGGCATCGGGATATTGCCCGCGGCAGGTGAAGCCCTCGGCGCGATTGATCATGCGGGCCAGCGTGCCGCGCAACTGGTCATTGTCTTCAACGATGGAAACGGTGATAGCCATGGTTCAGGTTTGGTTTTCGAGCGGGGCGGTCAGGCGCACCACCGTGCCGCCCGCGTCCGCCGGGCCGATGGTGAATTTGCCGCCGACATCTTCCATGCGTTTCCGCATGTTGCGAAACCCATTTCTGGTGGACTTGCCCGCCGGATCGGCCCCGCCGCAGCCGTCGTCGGTGATTTCGAGGATGAATTCCGTGGTCGCAATGCGCACCCGCACCCAGACCGACGTCGCCCGCGCGTGTTTGACCACGTTGGTGATCGCCTCTTTGGCGGCGAGGAAAATGTTGTGGCGCAACTCCGGCGAGATCGTCGCGCCGGGCAATTTCTCCGGCACGTCGAGGCGGTATTGCAGGCCGGCCACGCCGAGATAATCCTGTGCGTGTTTGCAGACGTAGGTGATGAGGCCGTCCACCGTGTCGTTCGCGGGGTTCACCGTCCAGACGATCTCGTCCAGCGCGTGCGTGGTGTCACGGGCGGTCTGCGAGATCTGCCGGCCCAACGCCTCGACCTCCGCCGGCGAATCCTTGTCGCTCTCCACAAATTCGCCGAGCAACGCCACCTGCGTGAGGCTCGCCCCGAGCTGGTCGTGGATGTCGCGGGCGATGCGCGCGCGGTCTTTCTCCAACGCCTCGTGCTGCCGCAGCGCTTCCAGTTCGCGCCGGTATTTCTGCGTGGAAATGTAATTCACCACGCCCACGATGGCCGCCAGTAAGGCCAAGCCGCTCAAGCCGAGAAACCACCACGTCCGCCAGAACGGCGGCAACACCACCACCGCGAGCGTGCTGCCGATGTCGTTCCACACGCCGTCCTCGTTCGCGGCCGTCACGCAGAACCGATACCGCCCCGGCGACAGCTTCGGGTAGCTGGCGGTGCGCGTTTCGCCGGCGACTTCGTTCCAGACTTTCTCGTAGCCTTCGAGGCGATACTTGAAGCGAGCCCGGTCGCGCGCGGCGAGGTTCAGGCTGGTGAACTGCACTTCCAACCGCTCCTCGCCCGGCTGGATGGTCACGGCGCCGGGCAGCGCGGCCCGTAAGCGGCTGGCGCTGGTGGCGCGACCATCCACCGTCACCGATTCGATCACGACCGGCGGCGGCGTGAGATTGCGGCCGAGCTTGGCGGGGTCAACCGAGACCAAACCTTTGACCGTGGGAAACCACAGGCGCCCATCGCGCGTGCGGCAGGCCGTGGGCTGCGAACCCTGCGTGCATTCGCTCGTGGGCAAACCATCCGAGCGACCGTAGACGCGGCACGCGAGGCGGTTCGTTGCGCCGGGCGCGTAATCATTCAGCGCCGCCAACGCCAGCCGCATCAGGCCCGCATACGAACCGACCCAGAGATTGCCCAGCTTGTCCTCGATGACGTAGCCGATGCTGTTGCTGATCAAACCATCCGCCGTCGTGTAGCGCGTCCACCGGCCCTGCCGCAACCGCGCCAAGCCGCTCCCCGCCGAGCCGACCCACAGATCGCCCGCCGCATCCACGAACAACGACGTGATCTCCACCCGCGTCAGCTCCGCGTTCTGCGGCCCCGCCGTGAACCGCCCGTCGCGCCAGCGATTCAACCCCGCGCTCGTGCCGATCCAGAGATTGCCCTGCGCGTCTTCCGCGAGCGCACGGACGTCGTCCGCCGCCAAACCGTCGCGCGTGGTGAATATGCGCCACGCGTCCGCCTCGCGGCAGGCGAGACCCGCCTGCGTACCCACCCACAACCGCCCCGCACGGTCCTCGAAAATCGCCGTGACGCGTGGGCTCAACGCCGCCGCGCCCGGCGCGAGCGCGAACTGGTTCGTTTCCCAGCGGAACAAGCCGCCGAAGGTGCCCACCCAGGTCTGCTGCTTCCGGTCCACGAATACCGAGCGCACGAAGAGATTCAGCAAGCCTTCCGCCGGGCCGTAAGTTTTCAGGCGGTCGCCTTCCAGAAAATTCAGCCCCGCGCTGTTGATGCCGATCCACAATCCGTTCGTCGCGCCTTCGCAGACGGATTGCACCGTGAGTTCCCGCGCCGCCGCGACCACGGCGAACGCCTGCCGCTTCACGCGGTTCAAGCCGCCGCCGTCCGTGCCCACCCACAGGCTGCCCTCGCGGTCCACCGTGAGCGACAGGATGTAATTCATGGACAACCCCTCGCGCGTCGTCAGGTGCGTGACCGCGCCGGCGGCGTCGAACCAATACAAACCCGCGCCGAGAGTGCCTACGACGAGATTGCCCTCGCGGTCTTCGCACGCGGCAGAGATTTGCTGCAAGCCCCAGGGATACGCGCCGAAATCCTGGACGATCCGGTTAGTCGTCCAGCGTTGGATGCGTCCCTCCGCTAGCCGCCAATAACCGCCGCGCTCGCTCGCCACCAGAAAATCCAGCTTGCCCGGCAGCTCCAACGCCAGTGGCAATTCCGCGCCCCGGAAATCCGTGCCCGGCTGGATGCCGCGCTGCCGCCAATCCGTGCCCACCCACACCGGGCCGTCCTTTTCCGCGATCAGCGCGCGGCAGAAACTCGGTTGGTTCGGGCTGACGCTGGCCACCTCGAGTTTGCCCGCGCGATAATTCCCCAGTTGCCCGTCCGCCGTGTAGAGCCACACCACGCCGCGCGCGTCCTCGCAGATGCCCGCCACGCGCCCCTCGCGCCCGGCAGCCCCCACCTGCAACGTGCTGCTGCCCGCCGGCGTCACGCGGATGACCCCGGCGCTTTCCGTGCCGACCCACAGGTTCGTGCCGCTGTCCTCAAAGAGTTTGACGATGCACCCGCTTTTCAACTCCGGCGTGTTGCCGCCATCGAAGACCGTGAACCGCCGCCCGTCGAACCGCGCCAGGCCGTTGAGCGTGCCGAGCCACAGATAGCCGTCGCGGGACTGGATCATGGCGATGACGGAATTCTGCGGGAGGCCGTCTTCCGTATCCCACACGTCAATGGTGAAGGGCGAGCCGGACCGCAGCTCCGTGCGATCCGCCCGCGCGACCTCGGCGAACGCGCCGCCCCAGAGCAGCGCGGCGATGAGCGGGATGGTGCAGTGTTTCAACATAACGGCTGGCGGAAGCGCGGCGCGGCCGCCCGAAAACTTCCGCAGTTGTTCCCCCAGTAATAACGCACCCGAAAACCCGTCACGAGAAAAATATCCGGGAAGGTCAGTTCTTATCTGTGGATTAAAAGCTGACTAAAAAAAGACAAGACTCCAAAGCCCAACGCTAACGAAGCTCGCAATCATGCAAAACACGCCGCTCATTATTTCATCTTTCTTGAACAGCAGATATAGCCCCAGAATAAAACCGACGAAGGGAACGATGATTGCAAAGAGATATGATAATAATATCAGTCTCTGGTTAGGTGAATCAGTCGGGTTGTTTTGACCGGGAACATTGATGTTGGAAACATACCTGGCCTTTGATTTCTGAACTTCCCCGCCGCATTGAGGGCAAAGAAGTTGATCTTCCGGAATATCGTCTCCCAACTCGCAGTAAGCGTTGCATCTTGGGCAAAGGTATTTGATGATCATATTTTTCCCCTAATCATTCAACCACGGTTTTCAGCAATGTATTCTCCGCAATGCTGGCAACTACGCTTGGCCTTGGTAGGCATTACGAACAGATTCAAAGTTTCCACACAAACGGTAAGTCTGAATTTTCAACGTTCAAGGCGGGAGTGGAATTATTGCAGCATAGATTTTTCCACGACAGTGCTTGAAGGGGATACCCATTACCATGAGCGGTCAAATGTGAATAGGCGATTCGGTCAGCCAGCCTTTTACTTAAATGCTGGCTTGGTCTCTGTCCGGCGGCGGCGTTCTTGGCTTGGTTTTCCGGTTCAACTTTTCACTGCAAAAGCTCCCGCTGCCAGTTCATCAGCCCGGGTGCGTGCGCGGCCCAGTCGCGGGCGAGGTCGCCCAACATGGCGCGGGGCGCGATGAGCGTCGGGTCAATGTCCAATCGGTGCGCGTGGGCATTGCGGCGTTTCTCCAGATCGAGGAAGCGGCGGTGCTCCGCCTGGGACGGGCGGCGGCGTTCCGTGCGCAACAGTTCCGGATGCTCGGCGGCGGGCAACGCGAGCGCGGCTTGAACCGCTTGCGCCAGCCCGGCCCGGCGGCGCGGCGAAAGGTAGCGCGGCAGGAGCGGGTCCACGGGTTGTTGCGCGGCGGCGGCTTCGGCGAGCTTCACCAGCAATTCGTGGCTGAGGATGAAGAAGGGCGGTTTGTTGGCGGCGGTGGCTTCGGCCTCGCGCCAGTGCCAGAGTCCGCGCAAGACGGCCAGCGCGGCGCGGCCCAGAACGTAGCTGCCTTTGATGCGCCAGACGGTGTCGGGGTCGGCGGCGCGGAGCTGCGAGGATTCGGCGATGAGCCGTGCGCAACTTTCCTGATGCCACGCGAGCCGGCCTTTGGCGGTGAGTTCGGCGCGGAGTTTGTCGGCAAGGGGCTTGAGGTGGTGGGTGTCGTTGCGGGCGTATTCCTCCATGCGCGGGGTGAGCGGGCGGCGGGACCAGTCGGCTTTCTGCGAACTTTTCTCGAGCTTCACGCCAAGGCAGGTTTCGACGAGGTCGCCCAGGCTGAATTTTTTCATGCCTAGCAGCCGGGCGGCGAGCATGGTGTCGAAGATCGCGCCGGGGACGAATTCGTGGTGTTTGCGGAGCAGCCGCAGGTCGTAGTCCGCCGCGTGGAAAATCAGCTCGTGCCCGGCGAGCGCGTCGAGCAGGGGGGCGATATTAATGCCGGCGAGCGGGTCGATAAGGCGGTCGCCGGCGGCGGTGCTGATCTGGAGGAGGCAGAGTTTTTCGGGGTAGGCGTGCAAGCTGTCGGCCTCAGTGTCCACGGCCACCCAAGCGGCGGCGCGGATGACGGGGAGGATTTCGGCGAGCAGGGCTTCGGTATCAATCACGCGGGAACTTTACGCCTCCGCGAAGGGTGTGAAAAGCCCGGAACGAAATTTTCAGGCGGCGGTGGGACGCAAAACCAGTTCGCCGATTAGCCGCGCGGCGGTTTCGAGCGGGACGGAATCGGTGTTGATGACGAGGTGATAGAGCAGGGGATCGTCCACGTCTTTCTGGAAATATTTGTTGATGTAGCGGCGCCGGCCGAGGTCTTCGCGCCGCACGCGGGCGGCGGCCGCCGGGCGGGACAGCTCCTCGAACTGCTGCATGTGGGCGACGCGGGTTTCCAGTGGCGCGATCAGTCGCACGTGGACTACGCCCGGGGATTTGGCGGTGACCACGTTGGCGCCGCGGCCCAGCAGGATGACATTGCCTACTTCGGCGAGGTGCAGAATCGTTTCCGCCGTCTGCTCCACCAGC
>JAFMIX010000133.1 GCA_017853785.1 Verrucomicrobiales bacterium | reverse complement strand
GACCTACCGGTTGGAATACAAGAACGACTTGAATACAAATCTCTGGACCTCGCTGCCGGGTTCGCGGGCGGGCAATAATGGGGCGGTAACGCTCACCGATTCCAACGCGCCTGCGCCGATGCGCTTCTACCGCGTGCCGGTCACCGTGCCCTGATTCAAATCCGTTTCGGGCGGAGCCACGCCGTCAATTCCTGCGCAGCGGGGACTTTGAGGAGCATGGCCGCCAGCCAGTAAATCAATCCCGCTGCCGCCGCGGGGGCGAACACCGCGCCCATCTGCAACGCCAGCGTCGCATGGCCGAACGCAGTCTCCCAATATCGCGCGCCGTAAAACGCCCCACCGCCCGCCAATACGGCGGCGAGTGTCAGCGGCAGGAGCATCGTCCGCAACGATGGCATCTCCAGCCGCCCCATTTTTTTTCGCAGCGCGAACAGCAGCAAGCCCAGGTTTACGACGGAGGTCAGCGTGTTGGCCACGCCCAGCCCGCCCTGCCGCAGCGGATGCACCAGCGCAATGGACAAAACCAAGTTCAACATCAGGCACGCCACCCCGATCTGCATCGGCGTTTTCGTGTCGCCCAGCGCATAGAACGCCCGCGCCAGCACGTTCACCGTGGAGAACGCCACCAGCCCCGGCGCGAGGCACTGCAGCGCCAGCGCGGCCCGTTGCGTGGACTCGGGAGTGAACTGCCCGCGCTCGAACAGCAACCGCACAATCGGCTCCGCCAACACCACCAGCAAGATTGCCGCGATGACATTGAAGAACAGCAGGGTGCCGATACCGCTGCGCAAGGCTGCGCGGAAGTCATCGTATTTCTTTTCCGCCGCCAGACCGGAGAGCGTCGGCAGCAGATACGTGGCGAGCGAGATGCCGAAGACGCCCTGCGGCAGCTCCATCAGGCGCACCGCGTAATTGAACGATGCCACGATCTGCGGACTGACCCAGAAGGCCACGCCCTGCGTCAGCAGCACGTTGATCTGGAATGCCGCCACGCCGATCGTGCCGGGAATCATCTGCCGCACCACGCGCCCGACCGTTTCGTCGCGCCACGGCGAAGCCCATTGATACCGGAAACCCTCACGCCGCAGCGTGGGCAATTGGAACGCCGCCTGCGCTGTGCCCGCCGCCAGCACCCCGATGGCCAGCGCGAAAATCTGTTCCGACAACTCCGTTCCCAGCCGCGGCGCGAGCAGCAGCACCGAAGCGATCATGACGATGTTCAGCATCGTCGCGCCCATCGCCGGAATGAAGAAATGGCCGCGGGCGTTCAGCATGCCCATGAACACCGCCGCCACGCATACCAGCAGCATGTAGGGGAACATCACGCGCAGCAGCCGCAGCATCAGCTCCGTCTGCGTGGAAAATTCATGCACGCGCAACGCGATGGACACGCCCGCCAGCACCAGCGCCACGACGACCGCCGCCGCGACGATGAGGCCGGAGATGACGGCGTTGGAGGCGCGCCAGACCTCGGCGTCGCCGTGGAGTTTTTCCTTCTCTTTGAAGACCGGAATGAACGCCGCCGTGAGCGCGCCCTCGCCGAGCAGACGGCGGAAGAGGTTCGGGATCGTGAACGCGAGCTGGAACGCGCCCGCCACCCAGCCGTCGCCCATGAAGCGGGCATAGACCATCTCGCGCACCATGCCCAGCACGCGGCTGGTCATCGTGGCGGCGGCCATCGCGCCGGAGGCTTTGAGCATCTTCGACATCGCGCGTGCAGTCTAAAGGCCGGACTCCGGAGGCAAAGGTCAAAGTTGCGCCCGCCCGCCGGACCGCAGGAAAGGATTTTTTGCCTGCGGTTTGGCGGTGCTGGCGGCGTCAGAACTTCGTCAGCTTCTCCAGTTCCTGCACGCGGCGGTTGATGTCCGCGCGCTTGACCTTCGTGGTGCGGTTCAGCCCGAAACCTTCGCAGCAGAAGCTTGCCGTCACGCTGCCGTAGACCATCGCGTGGCGGATGTTCGCGTCCACCGAGCCCTTGGCCGTGGCGAGGTAGCCCATCATGCCGCCCACGAACGAATCGCCCGCGCCCGTGGGGTCTTCGACGGTGTGCAGCGGATAAGCGGGGCAGATGAACACGCCCTTCGGTCCGGACAGCACCGAGCCGTGCGAACCTTTCTTGATGATGACGTATTTCGGGCCGAGCGCGTGAATCTTCTTCAGCGCCACGAAGAGATTGTCCTCCTTCGTGAGCAACTCCGCCTCGCTGTCGTTGAGCACGAAGCCGTCCACGCGCTTGAGCAACTGGAGCAGGTCGGGCAGGGCGATGTTGATCCACAGATCCATCGAGTCAGCGACGACGAACTTGGGCTTCTGCATCTGGTTGAGCACGGAAAGCTGCAGGGCGGGGGCGATGTTGCCGAGCAGCACGAACGCGGACTTCTGATACGCCGCCGGCAGCTTGGGCTGGAAGGTTTCGATGACGCCCAACTCGGTGGCGAGCGTGCGGCGGTTGTTCATGTTCAACTCGTATTCGCCCGACCAGTGGAAGGTTTTGCCCGGCAGGATCTGCAAGCCCGCGAGGTCGATGCCGTGCTTGCGGTAAAGCGCGATGTATTTCTTGGGAAAATCCTCGCCGACGCCGCCGACGAGTTTCACCGGCGAGAAAAAGCTCGCCGCCACCGCCGCGTGGCTGGCCGAGCCGCCGAGCAGGCGCGGGTTTTCGCGCGTGGGAGTCTTGATGGAATCGAGTGCGGTCGTGCCGACGATTAGAACGCTCATGCTGATTTGGAATTACGAGTTTTTGTTGTGAACTGAACGGACAAATTAGTTGATGCGACTCTGCCGGGCAAGCTTTGGGCGGTCTGGTTTGCCACCGAGGCGCAGCGGCACGGAGAAATTGTTCTTCTCAGTGTCTCGGTGGCTCAGTGGCTAATCGAGCCGCTGGCGGAATTCCGCGCAAGCCTTGGCCACGTCCGGCGCGTTGAGAATCGCCGAGACCACGCAGATACGTGGCGCGCCCGCGGCGAGGACGGCGTCGATGGTCTGGAGGTTGATGCCGCCGATGGCGAACCACGGCACGCGCACGTTCGCCGCCGCCCAACGGACGTAGTCGAGCGTCACCGGCTTGGCGGTGGGCTTGGTGCCGGTGGCGTAGATCGGGCCGATGGCCACGTAGTCCGCGCCCGCCGCGACGGCGCGGGCCGCCTGTTCCGGGGCGTGCGTGGACAGACCAATGCGGAGTGCGGAATGCGGAGTGCGGAGTACGGAAACGTGCTCGTGGCCGGCGTCGAAGAAATCTTCCTGGCCCAGGTGGCAGATTTCCGCGCCGAGTTCGCGGGCGATTTCCAAGTGGTCGTTGATGACGAGGGCGACGTTGGCGCGGCGGGTGACGGGCAGAAGCTTTTCCGCCATGAGCCGGATTTCGGCGGGTGGGGAGGTCTTGGCGCGGAGCTGGATGAGGTCCGCGCCGCCGTCGCAGAGCTGCTGCGCGACGAGTTCGGGCGCGCGCCCGTGAAGATAGGCGGTGTCCACGAAGGCGTAGAGTTTGCAGTCGGCAAGCGGTTTCATTGCGGGTTGAGTCTGGCAAAGAAAAAAGCGGACTGCAATGCAGTCCGCTTTGAAGTCTGGAAGCGGCTTACTTCGGCAGCAGATCGGCAACCATCGCCTTTTCCTCCTTCAGTTCATTGACGGTGGCGTCGATTTTGGCGCGGCTGAATTCGTTGACCGGCACGCCTGGCACGATGCTCAGGTTGTCGCCGTCGCTGCGGACGGGGAAGGAGGAGATAAGACCCTTCTCGACGCCGTAGCTGCCGTCGGAGCAGAGGCAGACGCTGTGCCAGTCGCCGGGCGCGGTGGGGGTGATGATGGAGCGGACGCTGTCCACGACGGCATTCGCGGCGCTGGCGGCGCTGGAGGAGCCGCGCGCCTTGATGATGGCCGCGCCGCGTTGCTGCACGGTGGCGATGAATTCGCCCTTGAGCCACGCTTCGTCCGGGATGGCGGCGGGGGCGGGTTTGCCGGCGACTTTGGCGTTGTAGAAATCGGGATACTGGGTGGCGGAGTGGTTGCCCCAGATGGCGACGTTGCTGATGGCGGTGATGTCCACGCCGGCTTTCTTGGCGAGCTGGGCCTTGGCGCGGTTTTCATCGAGGCGCGTCATGGCGAACCAGCGGTCGCGCGGCACGTCGGGCGCGTTGTTCATGGCGATGAGGCAGTTCGTGTTGCAGGGGTTGCCGACGACGTGTATGCGGACGTTCTTGGCGGCGTTGCGCTGGATGGCCTGGCCCTGGCCGATGAATATCTTGCCGTTGATACCGAGCAAGTCTTTGCGCTCCATCCCGGCCTTGCGGGGGACGCTGCCGACGAGGAGCGCCCAGTTCACGTCGCGGAAGCCTTCATCAAGATTGGCGGTGGGCACGATGCCTTTGAGAAGCGGGAACGCGCAGTCGTCGAGTTCCATCACCACGCCGCCGAGGGCGGGCAGGGCGGGTTCGATTTCGATGAGGTGGAGGATGACGGGCTGGTCCGGGCCGAACATGGCGCCGGAGGCGATGCGGAAGAGGAGGGAATAACCGATCTGGCCGGCAGCGCCGGTGACCGCGACACGAATGGGAGTGGTTTTCATAATATGATTAGAACGCACCGCATTATGCGAATGCCGCCGGGCACACGCAAGCGCGGCCGTGGAAGATTTGGGATTGGCGCCGGCGGCGCGCGGCGCCGGTTCGCTTAACTCGGGCGCGGGGTGGCGGCGCGGGAAAGCGTTCTGACCGTTTCGACGCGGTTGATGAGCCATTTGCCATCCACCCGCTGGAACTTAAAAAGCAGTTCCTGCACGCCGTAATCCTCGCTGCCGTCGGCGCGGATTTCGGCGGTGAGGCGGACCTCGGCGGTGCGCGGGTCGGCGTCCAGTTGGACGGTGACATCGAGGAACTTGATGCGCAGCGAGGACAGGGAGTGGAAGCCGGCGGCGGCGGTCTGGCGGATTTCCTCCGCGCCGGTCAAGGTGCGTGAGCCGATGCCGGGCGCTTCAAAGCTGAGCTGCGCGTCGGGGGTGAAGTGGTTTGCCAGCCGTTGCGCCTTGAGGCCGCGGGCGATGGGGCTGTCGCCAGAGCCGAAGCTGGCGGTGCGGGCGAGTTCGGTGAGGCGGGCACGGATGACTTTTTCCGGGCTGGGAAAGAACACGGTCCAGAGCCAGTAGCCGAGCCCGGCAACTGCGGCGAGCAGCACGAGGCGGAAAATAATTCTCATAACAGGAGTTTGCCGATGATGCGGGCGCGTTCGGCGCGGCCTTGGGTGTGGTGCTCGAAGGCCATGGAGCGGTTGTCGCCGACGACGTAGAATTGGCCGGGGCCGCACTGGACGGGTTCGCGGTTCCAATCGCAGGGGAGTTTGATGTAGGGTTCGTCGAGGGGGTGGCCGTTGATGCAGGCGCGGCCGTTCTGGAAGGAGACGGTCTCGCCGGGGAGGCCGATGATGCGTTTCATGAACATGACGCTCGGCCCGGCGAGCCGGATGGAGACGGGATCGCCGCGGCGGGGTTCGTGCCGCAGGTAGGCGAGGCGGTTGATGAAATTGATCTGGCCGGTCCGGTAGGTCGGCAGCATGGAGATGCCGTCGATGCGGATGGGGACGAGGCAGAACCGGAATACGACGAAGCAGCTGACGCCCAGCACGAGGATGCGCACCAGCGTGGCCTTGGGGCGGCGGCCGAAAGCCAGCACGCGCAGCCAATGCGGTCGGTTGGTGGGTGCGGTCGCGTTCGGCATGCGGGCATTAAACCTGAATGGCGGCAAAAATTCGCCATAAATTTTCGGGAAGAATCCCGATCACGGAATCCTGGAATTCACCGCGCGCCCGGGGACTTCTCCCGACAATCCCGCATTTCCATTTTGCGTTTCGCGCGGCTTCGCGGTTAAATGACCGGACATGAAAATTGTTCTCGCTTACTCGGGCGGACTCGACACCTCGGTGCTGATGTCCTGGATCAAAGAAAAATACAACGCCGAGATGATTGGCTTCTGCGCCGACATCGGCCAGGAAGAGGAACTCCACGGCCTCGAAAAGAAAGCCATCAAGACCGGCGCGTCGAAAATTTACATTGATAATTTGCAGGAAGAATTCGCACGCGACTTCATCTTCCCGATGATCCGCGCCGGGGCGATCTACGAAGGCCAATACTTTCTCGGCACGTCCATTGCACGTCCGCTCATCGCCAAGCGCATGGTCGAGATT
>JAFMIX010000132.1 GCA_017853785.1 Verrucomicrobiales bacterium | reverse complement strand
CTGTTGGAATTGTGGTAAGACAACTGATTCTAAAGCCGTCGTTTGTGTAAGCTGCGGGGTGGGTTTCAAAACCACGAGCAGTGAATGCAATAAGATAGCTATCGGTTTAATTGCAATTTTTTTGGGATGGTTGGGGATACACAAATTCATGTTAGGCTACAAGAATGAAGGGATAATTCAGCTGATTATTGGGTTGGTTACCTGTGGTTTCAGTGCGATTATAAGCATAATAGAGGGAATTATTTACCTGACCAAGAGCGACGAGGAATTCGTCGCCACCTACATCAACGGCAAGAAGGGTTGGTTCTGATTCCGGCGGCGGACTATCAGCTCGTCCGCTTGAACAACGGTATCTGCTCCGTGCGTTCGTTGGCGGACGCAGAGACGTTTCACCCCGTCATCGGCCCGGTCGCGGAAGCGGAGGCGCTTTATGTCCGGCAACTCCGGCTGCGCGAACGGCTGGCGAAGCATTCCGGCGAATTCGTCGTCTGGGATGTCGGGCTCGGCGCGGCGGCCAACGCGCTCACCGTGCTGCGCGCCACGCGCGACCTCCCCTGCCCCATCCGGCTGGTGAGCTTCGACCACAAGGCTGAGCCGCTGGAATTCGCCCTGCGTCACACGGTGGAACTCGGCTACTTTGGCGGCTACGAGCAGCAAACCCAGACGCTGCTCCGAGAGCACACCGTCCAATTCACCGACGATGCCCGCACGGTGAACTGGGAATTGCATCTGGGCGATTTCCCGACGTGGCTTGCGCAATCGGCGGCGCGCCGGACTCCGAACCGGCGTGAAGCTCCAACACATTCTCACCCCACCGGATCGGAGACCGGCGCTCCTCACGCGATTCTCTTCGACGCCTATTCGCCGGCCAGAAATCCCGCCATGTGGACGCTGCCGCTGTTCACGAATCTGTTCCGCCAACTCGACCCGCAGCGTCCCTGCGCGATGCCGACCTACTCACGCAGCACCATCCTGCGGGTGACGCTGCTGCTCGCGGGTTTCTTCGTCGGCGTGGGCCACGCCACGGGGGAGAAGGAGGAGACGACGATTGCCGCGAACACACCGGACCTGATTGCCGAACCGCTGGACCGCCGCTGGCTCGACCGCGCCCGCCGCTCGCATAGCGCCGAGCCGTTGCATGCCGAGACCTACCGCATCAGCCCTCTCTCGCCGGAAAGCTGGGCAAAGTTGCAGGCGCACCCGCAGTTCCAATGACGATTTACGATATGCGATTTACGCGCCACTCGTCGAAGTGCGCGTCAATCGTTAATCGGATTTCGTAAATCACCCATACCGATACGGCTCGCTCAGCGCAAAGGTGTTCGGCAAATGCCGCACCTCACGCACCGCGCCATCAGCGAGCAGGACTTCGACGATGTCGAACCGGATTTTCACCTGGGGATTCCTGATGCGCCGCAGATAATCGAGCGCCGTCTGGGAAAGCCGCCGCCGCTTGCGGGCGTCCACGGCGGCGGCAGGGCGCGCCCAAGTCTCCGAGGAGCGGGTCTTCACCTCCACGAACACGAGGCAATCGTCGTCACGGAAGATGAGATCGACCTCCCCGCGCTCGGAGCGGAAGTTGCGCGTCAGAAATTTCAAACCGAGTCGGCGCAAGTGCTTTTCCGCCGCGCGCTCGCCGAGTTCGCCGCGCCGCAGATGCTCCGGCGTCTCCGCGCGGGCGAACCACGATTTGATGCAAGCTGCCCAATTCATTTTGCCACAGATGAAACACGGATTGAACACGAATGAAACAGAGCCGGGCAGTGCGGGTCGGCTGCTGCCCGCCGCTGCGGTGATTGTCCTGCGGTGGCGCGTACGGAGTGGCGCGCCCTGCCAACGGAATCAAATCTGTGTTTCATCCGTGAAAATCCGTGGCTAGAAAAGTTCCCGCTCCTTTGCCTTCAGCGGCGCGAAGCTGCGGCGGTGGATCGGACACGGCCCATGCGCGGCGATGGCGGCGAGGTGCGCAGGCGTGCCGTAGCCCTTGTGCCCAGCGAAACCATATTGCGGCCATTGGCGGTCGTATTCGAGCATGAGACGGTCACGCGTGACCTTGGCGAGCACGCTGGCGGCGGCGATGGAATAGCTGCGGGCATCGCCTTTGACGAGCGGCGTCTGCGGCAACTTCAGCGTCTTGACGTGCAACCCGTCCACCAGCGCGTGCTGCGGCGATGGGGCGAGCTGTGCCAGCGCCTCGTTCATGGCGCGGTGCGTGGCTTGAAGGATGTTGATGCGGTCAATCGTCTCCGCATCCACCGTGGCGATAGCGTGGCGGATTTCCGGATGGGCGGTGAGGATGCCAAAAAAGTCGCCGCGCTGCCGCTCGGTGAGCTGCTTGGAGTCATTCAGCTTCTGGAGCGATTCGTCGCAACCGGATTCCGCCCATCGCGGCGGCAGAATCACCGCCGCCGCCACAACCGGCCCGGCGAGCGGGCCGCGGCCGGCTTCGTCCACGCCGGCGACGAGGTGCAGGCCCTGTTGCCAGAGCTCGCGCTCGAATGCGAGGCGGTCGGTGGATTTGGCGGTCATTTCTGGGTGGCAGGCTACCGCGTTCCCGCCGGATGTCAGGCAGGATTTCATCCGCTTTTCCAGCCAAAAAATTATTGCCTTCGCCGCAAAAGATTGGCATTTAATTCCGCGTTTAACTGCTTGGCTAAAGAAGAAGCAATCGAATTACAGGGCACGGTATCGCAAGTGTTACCGGGGACGATGTTTCGTGTCACCCTCCCCAACGGTCACGAGGTGCTCGCGCACATTTCCGGCAAGATGCGCAAAAACTTCATCCGCATCTCCGTCGGCGACAGGGTCAACGTCGCCATGTCGCCCTACGACCTCGACAAGGCGCGCATCACCTTCCGGCAGGCCTGACCGGCGAAAATTGCTTCCGTTCGCAGTTGTTCCTTACCTCACCGTGTGGCTAAATCTGCCGCATGAAAGTCCACTTCCTCGGCGCGACCCGCACCACCACGGGCTCGATGTATCTGTTTGAAATCAACGGCCGCCGGCTGTTGCTCGAATGCGGACTCTACCAGGGCCGCCGCGACGAATCCATTGAGCGCAACTGCTGTTTCCCGTTCGACCCGAAACAGGTGGACGCCGTCGTCCTCAGCCACGCGCACATCGACCATTGCGGCAACCTGCCGAACCTCTGCAAGCAAGGCTTCGAGGGCAACATCTACTGCACCTTCGCCACCCGCAGCCTCGCCAGCATAATGCTCGTGGACTCGGCGGAAATCCAACGCTCCGACGCCGAGTTTGTCTCCAAGAAGCGCGCCAAGCAAGGCCTGCCGCCCGTCCAGCCGCTCTACACCGCCGCCGATGCCGACAAGGCCATCCGCCAGTTCGTGGGCATTAACTATGACCGCCCCTTCCCCCTGCTGGACGGCGTGACCGTCACCTTCAAGGACGCCGGGCACATCCTCGGCTCCGCGCAGGTGGTGCTGGACATCCGCGAGGGCGCTGAGAAATTCCGCTATCTCTTCAGCGGCGACGTCGGCCGCGGCGGCGACGACATCCTCCGCGACCCCGCGCCCGTGACGAACGTGGATTATCTCCAGATCGAATCAACTTACGGCGGCCGCGAGCACACCGCGAAGGACAACGCCAACGAACTCGTCGCCAAACTCGTGACCGAGACGCTCGCGCAGCGCGGCAGGGTCATCATCCCGGCATTCTCCGTGGGGCGCACGCAACAGATTGTCTACACCCTGCACCAACTCACGCTGGCGGGGCAATTGCCCAAAGTGCCGATCTTCGTGGACAGCCCGTTGAGCGTGAACGCCACGGAAGTTTTCCGCCTGCACCCGGAATGTTTCAACGACTCCATCTACAAATTTCTGCGCGAGAAGGCGAATCCCTTCGGCATGGAGAACCTCACCTACATCCGTGAGGTGGCGCACTCGATGAAGCTCAACGACCTGAAAGAACCCGCCATCATCATCAGCGCGTCCGGTATGGCGGAAGCCGGGCGCATCCGCCATCACCTGAAGAATAACCTCGGCGACCCGAAGAACCTCATCCTCTTCATCGGTTACTGCGCGGAACACACGCTCGGCGCACAGATTGTCGCCGGCAAAAATCCCGTGAACATCTTCGGCCTGCCCGTGGCGGTGCAGGCGCGGGTGGCCTCGATTGATTCCTTCTCCGGCCACGCGGATAAGAACGAACTGCGGCACTACGTCGAAAACATCTCCGGCAATCTCAAAGTCATCACCTGCATCCACGGCGAAGAATCCCAATGCCTCGCCCACGCGGAGACGTTGCAGCGGCTGAAGCCCAAGGCGAAAGTCCTCGTGCCGGAATACCAGCAGGTGGTGGAGATTTGAGGTAAGTGGACGCGGCACACTACTGCATCACCTCAAGTCTTCGCGCGCCGCCCAAGCGAGGAGTTGAACGATGACACCCGCAATCAACATGGTCACGATGGTGTGACTCAAAAAATGCGCACCCTTAAGCATCTGATAAATTCCCATGAGCCAGCCCGCCGTCATCCCGATGACCACACCCAACTTGCGTCCGCGCTTGGACTCGGCGAGGTAGTATAGCCCCAGCAATGCAAATCCCCCGCTGGCATGCTGGGCGGGAAAACAGCGGCCACAGTCGGGAGGATAATTGGCCGGCAGCGCATCAAAAAAGTGCAGATGCGGACGATCGCCGCCATACCGATCAACGGACCAGGGGCAGTAAAGGTCGGAACGACGCTTCATGACGCTGATGGTTGCCGGAACGATGGCCAGACAGAACAGCACCAGCCAGAGCCGCCGTTTGGGCCATGGGAGTTGAAAGTGTCGCAGCACTTTGGGTCGCCACCGAACCGGCAGCATCAGCCAGGCGAACAACAGTCCGCTCGTGACCTGCAAGACGACTTTCGGCCCGGAATAAAAAAGCAGGCCGGGCCAAACATCCTGTGCATTCACCCACCAACGATGATTGGCAAAGTCGTAGCAAAAATCCTGCACCCAGATGTCGAGATTGGTAAATTGAAACAACGCCAAAGTGCCAACCAAGAGTCCGAGCGCACTCCCAAGTCCAATAAACCTAGTTCGCATTGGCGGCGTGGTTTAATCGGTGACCAAAGAGATAGCTGGCCGTCTGATACTCACTGATGGCGTCGTTGAGGAATGCGGATTCCAACGCCGTTTCCGTCGGAGCCTCGGTGGCAGTGAAGGTGAACATCCGTTGGCGGCGCACCGGTTCAAGCACCGCCAGTTTTCCGGGGCGCAGATAACCGAGTCGTTGATAGGTGGAAATAAAAGCGCGTTGTTCTTCCGGCCGCTCCCGGAGGATGTCTTTGCCGTAGAAACGGGATTCATAGCTCCAATTCATCAGTCCAAAAATGGTGGGCAACAAGTCAATCTGACTGCATAAAGTGCCGACATGTTGCGGCGGGATTAGGGTGGGATTCCAAACCAAAGCCGGAATGTGATAGCCCGGAATTGGCAACGCGGTTTTCCCGGCGGCACTGGCGCAATGGTCGCCCACGATGACGAACAGCGTATTGGTGAACCATGGTTTCGTCCGGGCAGCTTCGAGAAATTTGCCGATGGCATAGTCAGTGTATTGCACCGCGCCTTCCCGGTTTCCGGTGGGCAAGGATACTTTGCCGGCGGGAAAGCCATAGGGCCGATGATTGGAGGTGGTCATCACGAAATGATGAAACGGTTTCCCGGTGGCAAAGGCGGCGTCTGCCTCACGCATCGTCCAGCGATACAAATCTTCATCGCACGCCCCCCAGACAGTGGCGTAGGTGATGTCGGATTTCGCGACGGAAGTGCGATCTGTCACGCGATAACCGTTGGCAGCGAAAAAGGCATTCATGTTATCGAAGTATCCGAAACCGGAATAGATGAACGCGGTATCATACGCGCGACTCCGAAACACCGCGCCGACGGAGAACAGATTGTCGTTGTGGGGCCGGCGCACGATGGATTGTCCCGGGGTGGGAGGAACGCACAGGGTCAACGCCTCCATGCCGCGCACGGTGCGGGTGCCGGTGGCGAAGAAATTAGTGAACACCAGCCCCTCATCAAAAATCTTGTCGAGATTTGGCGTCATCCCGTTTGTGTTGCCAAAGCATCCCAGAAATTTCGCGCTGAGACTTTCGACGGTAATCTGGATGACGTTCCAATGCTTTTCGGGTCCTGCATTGGTTATGGTCCGGGTGATGTCGAAATTATTTGTGCCTCCAAACGAAGTTGCCTCTGCTCCCAGGCTGGCCTTGGTCAGGCGG
>JAFMIX010000131.1 GCA_017853785.1 Verrucomicrobiales bacterium | reverse complement strand
AGAACGGCAGTCTTCCAAACTGCACACGAGGGTTCGATTCCCTTCGCCCGCTCCAATGTTTGCAAGGGTTTCGTAAGGTTAGCCGGTTTTTGCATCAGTTTTGCATCAGCGCCGAGCTTTCCGCCGCCTGACAGCCTTTCGCGCTTTCGACCTTTCCCCGCCGTTCCTTTTCTTTCCCGTCAGCGCGGGCTTGGAAAATATTTTCAAGCCAAAATCGCAACTTCTCGTTGCGGAAACACCAACGCCCCATAAAACTAGATATGGACATTGGTGTTTCTTCCAAGGAGAGAAAACCGGTTGCGACCGTGACGGTCGGATCGGTTGCCATTTCCATTTACGCCGCGCCGGTCACGGTCAGGGCGGCGGCCAACGGTGACGCGGCCAGCGCCACGGTCAAGACTTACGAATCTTTCCAAGTCGCGCACTACGAAGGCGCACGCCGGATTTTGCAGCGGCGCAACACGCTGGACAAGGCCAAGGCGCTCGCCAAGGAAATCGCCAACCGCTTGAGCCGCGACGGTGCCCGCGCCCAATACCTCACGGAGAAAGACCGGCGTGTGCTGATTCTGGCGCAGACCGCCACCGCGCCGCTGGGATTGGAGGTGGACGAGGTTTGCCGCCGCTATGCCGAGTTTCAGGCGCGGCTTACGACCGGCACGCTGGACGAGGCCGTCAGCTTCTACCTTGCCCACGGGCAGCGCGTCCGCCACGGCGTGAACATCACCGAGGTTTACGCGGAATACTTGGAACACCTCGTCAAGCGCGGCGTCGGCCACTACCACCTGCGCGACGTGAAACGCTACGTTGGCAATTTTGTCGCCGCCTTCCCCGGCTTGATCAGCGCCATCCAGACGACCGCGCTTGACGCTTACCTGTCGCGGCTTGGCGGCAATGCCCGCAACAAGAACAACCACCGGCACGGCATCATTGCCTTTTACAACTTCGCCCAAGAGAAAGGATTTTTG
This sequence comes from Verrucomicrobiales bacterium, assembly GCA_017853785.1. Classification (GTDB taxonomy): domain Bacteria; phylum Verrucomicrobiota; class Verrucomicrobiia; order Limisphaerales; family JAFMIX01; genus JAFMIX01. The sequence goes on along the minus strand of JAFMIX010000131.1, from coordinate 5,269 downwards.
CCGCACGGAGTTATCCACGCTGCCGCCGCCACGACCGACTACCGCGACGCGCGCACGCAGATTTCATCCGAGCAACAGGCGATTGATTTGCTCCAGCCCACCGACATTTATTCGCCGGAGGAGATGCGGAAGATTCTGGCCGCAGCCGATGACACGTTACGCCCGACGCTTGAGATTAAGGCGTTCTCCGGTGCCCGCACCGAGGAGGTCACGCGGCTTTGGTGGGTGATGGTTGCGGAGGCAGAGCAATGTTTGAAGGTGCCCGACGCCGTAGGAAAAATCTGTGCGCGGCGCGTGCCGTTGCTGCCCAATCTTCAAACGCGCTTGGCGAAATACACCGCCGAGTTGAAACGCGAACGGGTGTCAGTGGACTGGCCCAGCGCCAATTCGCTGACTCGCGCTTGGGCACGCACCGCCGCGAAAGCCGGTGTGCCTTACAAGCGCAATGCCTTTCGGAACAGCTACATCACCTATCGGCTGATTATCACCGAGGACATTGGCAAGGTGGCCGAAGAGTGCGGCACCAGCGCGAAGATGATCAAAAAAAATTACCAGTCGCGCGCGGCCATTTCCCCCGCCACAGCCGAGGAGTGGTTTGCGCTATGAAGCCAACCCCGCACCAAGAGGAAAACTTCGTCCCCATCAAAAATGGAAACCGCACTAAAATAATTTGATGACTGATTTATTTGGAAAAATCGAACCCGGAATGACTCACGCCACCGCAGATAAGCGCGGATTGGCGGAGCGATATATGGTTGGCGTTCGCACCATCGAGGCTTGGCAGAGTGCTGAAATCATTCACGGCACGCGTCAGGGCAAGCGGATTATTTTTGATGTCGGCGACTGTGACCGCCGCTTGCTGCAATTCGGAAACCAGAAGGAGACTTATGCAAACAACTGATAACAACCCATCGGATCGGCGCTTCGCCGATAAAACGACGCTGGCGCAACGCTACGGTGTCAGCCCACGAACCATCAGTAATTGGATGAGCACGGGCTTGCTCGCGTTTTTCAAAATCAAGCGTGTGGTGCGATTTGACATTCCCGCGTGTGATGCCGCTTTGCGGCAGCACGGATTCACCAACAACTTTTAATTTATGCAAATAGAAATGCAACCCAACGACGGGCTTCAGCCGGAAGGCCAGAAGCTAAACCAAGATCAATCCATTCCAGCCAAGGCGACGCCGAAACCGGAAGTCACGATCACGAACCCGCTCATCAAAGCCCAGATGCCTGGCCCAATGCCGTTGAACATGGCGGCGGCGGAGGCGGTGGATAAATGGGTCAAGGCTCATGCCCCCGGCCAGAATTCCATGTGCCCTGACATGGTCGAGCTTTCCGCCCAGCATCGCCATTTCAACATTGGCCAGATTGACTTGCTCCGGCCAACGGTCTATGGAGGCGCAGCCGCCATCATCTTCCGTTATCAGGATCGCACGACCGGCCAGGTTCAGGTGGTCATCATCAAGTTGGATCAGCGCGACCAAGCCATCCCGCTGGCGCGGGCGATAGCGTGGCGGCGCATCCAGTTGTTTCCTTACGGTCAGTTCATTCAGGGCACGGACAGCGATTTGACCGACTGCCCGCCCTTCAATGCCGGGCAGTGTGTGGATAATTATTTCCGGCAACGCTGGCTTGCCGATGCCAACGCGAAGCTGGCAGCCGACCGGGCGGCGGTTGCACAGCCTTTGGAAAAAGCGACCAAGAGAATTGCCGAGTTGGACGAACGCGCCAGCATTGATGAGTTACAACGCAACGCAACCTTGACCACGTTGATCGAAACTGAGACGAAGCTTAAGCGGGAACATGACCGTGCGGAATTTCTCAACCGCATGATTTATTGGCTCACCGGTTTTTTCATCATCATTATCATCATCATCTTCGTGGTGCATCGCCTATGGCCTCAACACTAAAAACCCCGATGGCGAGCATAGTCGTGTGGCCACAGGCCACACGACGCTCGCAAGGAGGGTGTCCCCTCCTTGACCTCCCATGAAAACCCGCCGCCAGCACGTTTTGAAAATCCGCCTTTCCGACTCGGAGCGGGCGCATTTCCAAAGCGTGTTCCCACGGCGGGCGCTCGGAACTTCGTTGCGGGCGCTCGCGCTCGGCCAGCCGTTGCCACGGCGCAACGAAGTTGCCGACACCAAGCGCGATGTCACGCGCCAGCTCGCGCGCATCGGAAACAATCTGAATCAGATCGCGCACGGCATCAATCGCGCCGCCCTGACCGGCGAGCGGATTGACGCCGTGCGAATCGCCGTCGAGTTGGCTGCCATCCGCGCGGCGATGGAGGCGTTATGGTGATCAAGATGCTCGGCGGCAAGCGCGCTTCCATCCGCTATCAGTTGCGAAATCCCACCGCGCGCGTTTTGCGCGGCGACCCGGCTATCACGCAACGGCTGATTGACCGGTCGAAGTTCAACCAGAAGTATTGCGGGATCGTCTTGAGCTTCGAGGAAAACATTACGGATGCAACGGCAGCGGCCATCCTTGATGACTTCCGCAATCTGTTATGCGGTGGACTTGAAAAAGATGCGTTGGATGTGTTGGTCGTCGGCCACACCGACAAGGTTCATCCGACGACCAAGGCCGTCCGGCCTGACTACCACATCACCGCCGTCGAAACCGACCTCCACACCGGCAAGCACGTCACCATTTACCACCACCGCCGCGACCACGATTTATTTTACGCATGGGAGCGCATGACCAACATCAAATACGGCTTGAGCCGCCCCGACGACCCCGCGCGGCGGCGCACGATCAACATCGGCAAAAAACTCGGCCAGAGCCGGAAGGATTTGCTCGCCGAAGTGGACGCGGCGGTTTGCGGCGAGGTGAAGGCCGGGCGCATCGCCGACCGCGCCGATGTTGTCCGGTTTCTTGAGCAGGCCGGATTCACCGTGCCGCGTCAGGGCGACAATTATCTCACGATTGCCGACCACGAAGGCAATCGGACGCGGTTGAAAGGATTATTTTATGAACGCGAATTCAGTCGCCAGCGACTTGAAGCTGGCCCAACAGCAGCGGGAACAGGAGGCGCGGACGAACTCCGAACGGCAACAGACCGAGTGGCAGAATTATTTGCGCGCCGAGTCGCAACTTTTCAAAAACTTTATCGCCGGGGCGGAAAGCCGGTGTCGGAGGTTGATGCTGCTGGCGCTGGCGGTGACGACGCTGGCGGTGTTGCTGGCATCGGCCTTGATGTTGACGGCGGCATGGCGCACGGCGCGGGCGGAGTCGCAGCTTCACCAGTTGCAGACGGAGATCATGCAGAGCGAGGACAAGCTGGCGAAGTTGCGCGCCGCGCAATACGTCCCCGTCGGCCAGCCCGTCCGCACCCATGGCAGAACTTTTATAGAAATCGAAAACGCGGAGTGATTTATGAAAAACGATCATCAGTCAGAATTAACGCAGATGTTGTTGCGCACATTGGAAGAATTGTTGCGCGATCACGAACGGCAACAGCAGGAACAACGACAATTTTTCGCGCAGCAGCAGCGGCAATGGGAACAGCAGGTGGCGGACTTGCGGCGGCAGTTGGAGGCTTTGTCGGCATCGTTGCAGCCGTTGACCGCGCAACTCGATTTTGTCAGTTCCCTTTACAGTTCCTTGCCCAAGTCCTGATTCACGAAATCCAGCGGCGGCAATCTTCACCACATCCCGCCCGGCCAATCATGCCGCCGCCAAGATTCACGCCGCCAGCCATCAAATGATCTTGTCAGGGATTGGCCAGCAGCTTGTCATAGTCCGCCCGGAAACTTCGATAGCACTGCACCGCCCGCTTTTCCCAATCCCGCCCAAGCGCATCCGGGTATGGCTGGCAAAATGTTTTGTCAAGGTGTGTGGCAAACAAGCCTCTCACCTGTTTTTGGACTGCGGCGCTTTTTATGCCAAGACACGCCGCCGTCATCCGGCTGACGGTCATCGCGTAGCGTTCCATCGACACAATCTTGCCGGTGTTCCTCCGCGTATAGACGGCAGGTTTACCGGTGATTTCGTCGGCATAGGCGACGACCGTATCCGAATCAATCATCACCAGCCTTTTGTCCGGCGTGAACAGGTAGTTTGAATCCCGGATGTCCCAAAAGGCCGTGCCGACTGCCCACAGCGGAATGACGATTTGACCGAATAGGTCATCCAGCATTTTCAAAACGTCACCCCGCTCGATTTTGCCTTTAAGCATATCTTCCAGCGTTTCACCCTCGATCCATTCTTGAATGAGGAAGTCGTAAGCCGCGCCATCGGCGGCCACTTCGTTTCCGGCGTGAAATACCTCTTGGACATATTCACTTGGCAGGCCGGGCAAATGTTTTCTTAACTCATTGTGAAACTTGACCAACCGGGGTGATTCCTTGCGCGTGTCCTCGTTGGTCTTGAAAATTTTCAGCGCCAACTTTTTCCCCAGCTCGGAATACTTGTGCCGGATGTCCGGGTTGATGCTGATCACCGTTGCCGCAAATCGTCCGGGCGGGTGCGCAACGCCCCAGCAGGTTTTGGCATCCGCCTTTGAAAGTCCCAAAATTTTCACGCCCAGCCCTTCAATGATTTCCTTTTCCGCCGGAATCATTTTTGGCTGGTTGACTTCCATCCACCGGTAACGGTCGTAATAATCGCGCCAGTTCAGCTTGAGCTTCGGCACGATGTTGGTCGGGTCTATGCCTTGCAGCAAAAACGCAATGACCATGCCGTGACCAAAGGAATGTTCTGCGCGCACGCAATCTTCCGGTGTCATGCCCAGCGACGCCCAATCATATCCGTCACGGTCAAAAATTCTCAAATCGCATCCCGGCTTGCCACCGTTGCTTGCAAACGCTTCCCGTAGCAGCTTGAAACCGCGAGTTTTAACGACCTGTTCCGCGTAAAGCGTGGCGTAGATATGCTGCCGGGCTTGCACGGAATCCAGAATCTTTCCGCCCCAATACCAAAACGCGATCTTGGAACCCTTTGGAAACGGATGCCGGACAAGCATCTTGTTGGTCTTGCCGTTGGGCTGCTCCTTTTCAAATTCAGGGTGATCGTGGCGGAAACACGGATTGGTATAGGCTGCATCCCGCCAAGCAAACCACGCCTCGGTTGGAAACTGTTTTCCATCCGCATCGGTGGTAATGAATCGTTTGCTTACGTCTTGAGGCTTGCCGGTTTCATCAATGATTTCCCGATAGACTTTGGAAAACTGCCAAGCGACCTCGATGCTAACTGCCGTGACTGATTCCCATTTCTTACCGCGGTTCTCGCGGTAACAATCCACCGGGCCAAGCAGCATCGG
>JAFMIX010000130.1 GCA_017853785.1 Verrucomicrobiales bacterium | reverse complement strand
CGCAGGCGCGTTCTCGCCGATGTAGTAGGCGCCATCTATGACGGGGCGACCAGCCTTGAGCAGCACCGCGCTGCGGCGGGCGCAATCCATGAACGCCTTCGACGGCTCGAACCAGGTGTTGTGGCGATTGAACGCCGTGCCGAACCATTGGATGATGCCGGGCTTCCGCTCGTCCGGTTGATGAATATAGACGTGCAGGATGAGGTGGTTCACGCCCGCGCCAAAAACCCAATCAAGCCAGTTCTTGATCGAGCCCGGATTCTGGCGAAACGTGCGATTGGAAGTGAACGCCTCGGCGTAGATATCCTTGCGTCCATAAATGTGCGCGGCACTGGCGGCGGCGTGGCACTCCACTTCGTCCATCGGATCGGCGTTTTCCCAAACTCGCCGCCGATCTGATCGCTCTGCGAACCGTAGAGCAGAAACTCGGAAGGAAAACCCCAGTGGCCGTAGTTCTCCAGCCATAGAATCAGACTGTTCTCATGCGCCACGTCGCGGAGTCCGCCAACGTAATCATACGCGATGCCTTCGACAACGAGCCGCCGCCAGTCCCAAAGAAAGCGCGTGGTGATTTCCGGGCTGTCCACCACGCGGCCATCGAGGCACGGCAGGAATTTCATGGGCGAATACCCGAAACGTTTTTGAAATTTCTCAATCATGCCGTCCGTCCAGTTTTGCGGGCCGGTCTCGCAGCTGTCGGCGATGACATACTTGAGCGCCTGACGGTCGGCGGCGGGCGGGCGGCGCAGAAATTCGCCGACCATGCCGTCGAAGAGACTGCGGATGTGCGCGCAGCTCATCTTGTCCACTTCAAGGCCGCGGCTCTCCGGACTGCTCGGCGCGCATTGCGTGCCGATGGGAATCATCCCAACATGCAGCACCACCCAACGACCTGGCGGCGCATCCCAAACGAGCCGGCCGCTGGCGTTCATTTTGTCGGAGACATCCACCACCGACGCGGAATCCACCACGCTGCCGGCGGCAGACGCGGCTTGGTTGGGCCAGACATAAGAGTTCCACGGCGGACGCACGCCGGCACTCGTCTCGCCGAGTTGCTTGCGGACGTAATTGGCGAGCACGGCGCGCCGGCTCAAGGCCAGACCGGTGAACGCGACGGGCTTGTTCGCGGAAAGCGTCACGTGCAGATGCTTCGCCTTCGTTTCGGGAAACGGAATAAGCAGCGGGTCTTTGTTGCGCGGCCCTTGGTGATCGCGTTCCTCGACGTGGCGGGTGAGTTCACGGAAAGTTTTCCCGTCGTCCGAAGCCGCAACCACGCAGGTTAGCGTGAAAAGATGTTCGCCCGGTGTCAGCCGCAGACTCTGCACCGGTGTGTTGCCGTCGAGTTTGAAGTCCAGCACCAGCGCCTTCGGGCCGAACTGAAGTTTGGCGTGCAGTTGATTGGTCGGGCGCTCCTTTCCTTTGGGGGCGGGCAAGGAAACTTTCACCTGCGCCATGTCCACGTCCGCCGCTTCCGTCTCCGGCTGGCGGAACGCGACGACGCGCACGTCTTGAAAATCTTTTTCCGTGAACCGCTCGCCGTCCGCCGCCGGCTTTGATCCGCCATACACGGGAAATGTTTTGATCTCCGGCGGCGGCAAAACCTGATTCACCTGCTGCCCGCCATTGATGAGCGACTCGCTCGCGGCGAGGTAGCGCATGGATTGCGCGGGCTTGACCCACCGCCCGCCGGATTGCGACCAACCAGGCGAGTTGAAGAAACCGATTTCCACGCCACAACGGTCACCCTCTTTAACCGCCCATTGCATCGCGTCCCACCATTCGGCGCTCATGAATTTCACCGTTCCGACCGGCGTGTCTTTCGCGCTCTTGTACGTGTAAATCTGCCCGATGTAAGCGCGCCCGATGCCGACGCGCGCCATGGCTTCGAGGTCCTTGGTGATGCCAGCCTTGCTGATGTTGTCGTTGATCCAATACCAGTAGCAGCCGGCCGCGTATCCGGGGGCGGGTTTTGGAACGACGATTTTAGCGCTGGAAGTTCAGCACCACGAGAAGCGGGCTAGCGATAAATGCGGGTTCTTCCGCTGGATCAAAGGTCACTTGCGCATCAAACATTTTTTCGGGAACAGTCCCAATGCGGTGAAGACGCAAATCTGGATCGCGGTCACGACTTACTTGCTGGTCGCCATTATCCACAAGCAACTGGGACTGCCCGGAAACTTGCACAGAACTTTGCAACGCTTGAGCGTTCACCCTTTTGAAAAAATGCCTTTGCATGAGTTGTTTACAGAAACCAAGTTCAACGCGCCACCAACCGATAACCCCAACCAATTGCTGTTGTGTGGGTTATAGGCAGACACGCGTGAAAGAACAAATGAAAACAAAAACTCCAACCAATGCTCGGACTAACACTTCACTGGTCCATAAGGTTGAGCCCGGTCAGCACCACTCCCGCAACCCGCCAACGTCCTCGTGGTGCAAGACGAAGTGCTGCTGCTGCAACTCCACTGCCTCAACCTCAAACGCCGCGGTTACCACGTCCTCTCCGCCGAGACCGGCCCGCGCGCCTTGGAATTGGTCGCTGAAAATCCCGGCCCCATCGACCTGCTCATCGCCAATATGGGCCTGCCCGGCGGCATGACCGGGCGCGCCGTGGCCGACGCGCTCCACAAAAATACATCCCGGCATGAAAGTCATCATCACCAGCGGCTATCTCACCCCGGCTGAGCCGGAACCGCCAGCTCACCTCCAATTCCTTTCCAAGCCGTTTGATTTCAAACAGCTCAGCACCCTCGTCGCCGCCGCGGTGGAAAAAATTAGCGCGCCGCGCTGTCCAGTTGCCGCGCCAGCGCGAAATCGCGCCGCGTCAGCCCGCCGGCATCGTGCGTCGTCAACGTCAGGGCGACCTTGTTCCAGCGGATGTCAATGTCGGGGTGATGCCCCGCCGCTTCCGCCAGCCGAGCGACCCGGTTCACAAACTGGATCGCCGCCGGAAAAGTCGGGAACTGAAACGTGCGCGCGATGCTCGCGCCGCAGCGCCGCCATTCCGGCAATCGGGTAAGCGAATTCTTGATCTGGGTGGCAGTGAGTTTTTTCACAAACACAAAAGTCGGGGTCAAAACCACTCCTTCCGGCCATCCACATAGGTGAGCACAAACTCCTCGTCTGATTTGGTGAGATAGATCACGCCCTCAATCAGGCCGATTACCGAAAACACCACGCCCCCGATGCCGCAGGTGAGCACCGTGATCAACAGCATGACCAGCCCGGCACCGGTGTAGCCGAGGATGAATTTATGCACCCCGAATCCGCCGAGCAGGATGCCGCAGATGCCAGCGGCGATTTTATTCGAAGCCCGGTCGGAAGTCGTCCGGGTCGGACCACCGGCCTCCGCTGCGGATGCGAGCACCGGAGGTGACGGCTTCAACCAGCCGGCGAATTCCGGGAGGTCGCCCAACAACTTCCAGTCGGCCGCGCCCGCGACCTGCACCTGCGTCGCCCCATTCACCCGTTTGTCAGCGATCCACGCCTGGATCTGCTCCGCGCTGACCGGACCATACGATTTGCCATCGCCACCAATGATCTTATACATGATTGCCTTTCTCGTCAGACCGGATCCAGCCGCGGCGGCACTGCCGCCGGCGGCGCGTTTTTTTGATTCGCGATACATCCCCAGACTGCTGAAACCGGCCCAAATCCAAGCCACCACAAATATTCCGAAGCCGGCCAATCCGATCAAGCCATGCGGTTGCGGCGTCAGGGGCGAATCGCCCATTTGAGAATAATATTCGCGCAACACCTGAAAAAACCAGACCAACACCAGCCCCACACCGAGCGTCGCCAGCACCAGTTGCCCCGCCCCCGCCAGATAACGTCCGCCCAAGATCGAACCCAACCCTGGCGTCACCAACTGATTGGTCACGATGTAGCCATACGCGCGCGCTGGCGTCACAGGTCGGTTTGGGCGCGGCAACATGCGCGCGGTCAGTTGAATTGTGATTTCACCTCCGGTCGGTTCAGCACCACCAGCGCCCAGATGCCGAATGGCAGACCCAGCAAACAGCACGGCGACACGCACGGCAGCATCGCCAGAAGGCACGCGGCGAAGGCGAACTGGTACTGCTGCAGCGCCTGCATCCGCACCGCGCCCATCCAGATCACAATCGAAACCACCACCCCGATGATGCTCTGGACGATTCCAAAAACCGTGCCCACTTCGTCCAGCAACTTCTGGAGTTCAGCGTTCGGCAGCGGCTGCAGGTGAAGATTTACGCCGCCGAAAATCAACGCGTTGACCACCACACTAAGCACGGAGCAGATCAGACAGATAATCCCCGTCACCTTCAACCCCGTGGCCGGACCGCTGACGGCGCGCAAAGCCCCCTCCCGCCCCGCCGCCGGGGCCGCCGATTGGCCGATGGAAAACGGCGGCGGCACGGCGCGGCCGGCTTTTTGGGCCTGCTCCTGCCGCGCGAGCTCGCCGGCGAATTCAGGGAATTCCCCCAGCGATTTCCAGTCCGATTCACCTTCACGTTGGACCTGGGTCTGACGTCCCGCCCTCCCTTCCGCCATCCACTGGCGCAGTTGGGCGTCGCTGACCGGGCCGTATTCGTTGCCGTCGCCGCCGATGATCTTATACATAAATTTCTCGATAGAATTGCGTCGTCAAAAAAATCACGGCGCCAGCCAGTCGCCCGCCGGCAGATTGCGGCCCACGCCGAAAATGATCAGCCCTGCCAGCATCAACCAAAGCCATTCCGGACGCAGTTGCCAACCCAGCGTTTGCCCGCCGCGGCGCCGCAACCAACGGACCGGCAGCAGCCCCGCCGCGCCCACGACCCCGCACACCAGCAGCGCGTTGTCGCGGAACGCCGCTGCGAAGTTCCCGTGCAACAACTCATGCGCTGCCCGCGTCGCGCCGCACCCGGGACAATGCCAGCCCGTCAGCCGGTGAAAGAGGCACGCCGGAAAAAAGGGGTGTGTCTTGGGGTCGAACGCGAAGAGCACCACGACCAAACCGGCGACCGCGATCCCGGCGGCCAGCCACTTCGTGCGGATGCGTACCGCCGGCTTCATACCTCGCACAACGCCGCCAGTTTCCGCGCCGCCGCGCCGCCGTCGATCGTTTCCGCCGCCAGTTCCCAGCCCGCGACGAGCGACTTCGTCCGGCCCGCCACGAATAGCGCTGCCGCCGCATTCAACAGCACCGCATCCCGCTTCGGCCCGCGCTCGGCGCCGCCGAGGACGCGGCGGATGATCTCCGCGTTGGCGAGCTTGTCGCCGCCCCGCAGGTCCGCCAGCGTCGCCGGCTGCAAAGGAAATTGCTCCGGGAGGAATTGGGAAACGGCGAACCCGCGTTCCTGATAAAACTCCGCCACCGTGTTTCCGCCCAAAGTGGAAAGCTCATCCAGATTCGCCGCGGGCGATTCACCGGCGGTGATGGTTCCCGAAACCACCATCCCTCGCCGCATCCCGAGCGTCTGCAACACGCGCGCCATCGGCTCGCACAACTCCGCACGCGGCACACCGAGCAGTTGCGCGCTGGGGCGCACCGGATTGAGCAATGGACCCAGCAGATTGAAAATCGTCCGCTGCCCGCGCGCGGCGCAGAGCTTGCGGGCAGGCCCGATGTGCTTGAATGCGGGATGGTAATTCGGCGCGAACAGAAATACGAAGTTGTGGTCGCGCAACGCCCGCGCCGCTTCCGCCGGCGTCAGATCCACCTTCATGCCAAGCGCCTCGACCACGTCGGCGCTGCCGACCTGCGAGGTGACCGCGCGGTTGCCGTGCTTGGCCACGGTGACGCCTGCCGCAGCGCACAGAATCGCCACGGTGGTGGAAATGTTGAAAGTGCCCAACTGGTCACCGCCCGTTCCCACAACATCCAGGATTTCACGCGCGCGCGTCGCCGCATCCAGCGGCAGCGCGATGGCTTGCTCCCGCAACTCGGCCGCGAATGCGGCAAGCTCCGCCACGCTTTCGCCTTTGCGGGCAAGCGCAGTCAGGAAGTCGGCCTTGATATCGGCGGTGATGTTTTCAGCGGTGAGTTCCGCCACCGCGCTCACGACGAGCGCCGGCGTCAGGGATTCTCCGCGTTGCAGTTGTTCCGTTAGGGCGGTCAGCATGCGGAGAAGTTAACGGTCAAACTCGGAAGTCCAAAGCGGAAAATCATGTCTCCGGTTCTTTGTCCGGGTCGGCGATCTCGATCGTCGCGGCTTCGCTGAAATCCCGGTCGCTCTGCTTCAGCAGCTTGGCAATTTCCGGCGAGACCCAGTGCCGTCCGCCCGCCTCGATTTTCGGCTTTGGCTTGATGCGATAATGTCCCGTGTAGTTTTT
>JAFMIX010000129.1 GCA_017853785.1 Verrucomicrobiales bacterium | reverse complement strand
GTGCGGAGGATGATGCCGTTCGCGCTTTGCGCGAGCGAGGATGGAGGATGGAGGATGGAGGATGGCATCAGCGCGGTTCGGTTTTTCCATCCTCAATCTTTCATCATCTATCCTCGCTTCTCCCCCAGGCCGGGCGTCAGCGAGCCGAGGCTGACGATGTATTTCACGCCGTCGGCCACGGACATGTCGAGCTTGGTGACCTGGTCTTCCGGGACGAGGACGAGAAAGCCGGAAGTGGGATTCGGTGTGGTGGGGATGAAGACGCAGACGACTTTCTTTCCGGTCTTGGCCTGCACTTCAGAATGCTGCTCGCTGGTGAGGAAGCCGATGGTATACATCCCCTCGCGGGGAAATTCCACGAGCACCACGGTCTTGAAGGAATTCGCGCCCCCGGTGGTGAAGGCCTCGTTGACCTGCTTGATCGCGCCGTAGATTTTGTTGAACAGTGGAATCCGCAGCATCCCGGCGTCGAGCCAGACGATGACTTTCTTGCCGAAATAATTCCGTGCCAGCCGGCCTAGCGCGCTGGTGAGCAGCACTGCGAGCGTCAGCGCCGCGAGACTCCAATACCAATGCATCGCGCCGCTGCCGGGACCTTCCGCCCCCGGGCGGTGGGTGACTTCCTGCGGCACGAAAAACAGGAGCGTGTCCGTGATGTTCGCGACCGTGCCGAACAGCCAGACCAGCACGGCCACGGTGATCACCGCCGGCAGGACGATGAACAGGCCGGTGAGAAAATTCGCGCGCCAGCGGGCCAAGAGACTCTTTGATTCCATGCGGTGAGTCTAGGGCGGGGCCGCGTTGGTGACAACGCGGATTCCAAAACGGTGCGGGTGCCCGCTTTGGAGGTGCGCCCGGTGAAAGCCGCCGGGGACGGCGGTGTTCCGTTACAAGTGGACCAGTGGAAAATCTTTCGCGAGGCGGTGCAGGAGGCGGTTTTCCTCCCGCTTCATCCGGCGCCGCGCGGCAATGGCGTGGTCGTCGTGGCCGAGCAGATGCAGGACGCCGTGGACGAGATACCGGACGACTTCCGACTGCCAGGTGGTGCGGAATTCCTTGGCCTGGGCGACGGCGTCATCCACGCAGATGAACAGTTCGCCGTGGAGGGAAGTGACCGCGCCCCGCGCGGTCCGGACACCGCGGTGCGGCATCCCGTCCTCGGCGTAATCAAACGTGATCACGTCGGTCGAGCCTTCGTGGTTGAGGAAGGTTTCGTTGACGCGCGCCATCTCTCGCGCGGCGAGCAAGGTGACGCCGAGTTCGGCTTCGGCGATCTCCAATTCGGCGAGCAGGGCGGCGGTAATTTGCCGGAGGAGGCGGGCTTTGATTTTCTTCCGTCCCTGGCGGTTGGCGATGACCAGCACGACCGGGGATGGATTCCGTCTTTGCTTCGCTCCGGCGTGACGGGCATGGAGGATGGAGGATGGCATGGATGGCATGGATGGCGAAGCGTTATCTATTATCCATTTTCCATCCTCCATCTTCCATTCTCATTTTGCAGTGCCCCGGTGTTGCTCGTACGCGCTGATGATGCGTTGCACGAGCGGGTGGCGGACGACATCGCGCTTGTCGAATTCGATGACGGCGATGCCTTCCACGTGGCGCAGGGCGCGGTGGGCTTCGATGAGGCCGGAGCTTTTGTGCGCGGGGAGGTCGGTCTGGGTTTCGTCGCCGGTAATGACGGCTTTCGAGCCGTGGCCAAGGCGGGTGAGGAACATGAGCATCTGCTCGGTGGTGGAGTTCTGCGCTTCGTCGAGGATGATGAAGGCGTTGTTGAGCGTGCGGCCGCGCATGTAGGCGAGCGGTGCGATCTCGATGACGCCGCGCTCGGTGTGCTTCTGGATGTCCTCGGCGGGGAGCATGTCGTGCAGCGCGTCGTGCAGCGGGCGGAGGTAGGGCAAAATCTTTTCGTAAAGGTCGCCGGGGAGAAAGCCGAGCGCTTCGCCGGCCTCGACGGCGGGGCGCGTCAAAATGATCCGTGAAACTTTGCCGTCCTTGAGCGCGGCGAGGGCCTGTGCGACGGCGAGGTAGGTTTTGCCGGTGCCCGCCGGGCCGATGCCGAAGGTGATGTCGTGGTGGCGGATGGCGTCCACGTATTTCTTCTGGCCGACGGTCTTGGGCGAGACGGGGGATTTCTTGGACGAGGTGTGGGTGCGGTCGTCCGACAAGGTTTTCAACGTGTCCGCGCCGTGTTCGCCGACCACGGCCAATGCGTGGGTGAAGTCGCGGTTGCGAACGGGCGTACCGGCCTGAAGCTGGGCTTCGAGGGAAGCAAAGAGCTGGCGGGCGCGGGCGAGGTCGGCGGGTTTGCCTTCGAGTTTGATCCAGCCTTCGCGGGTGGTGGTCTTGACGCTGAGTTTTTCTTCGACGGCCTGAAGGTTTTTGGTGTCGTTGTTGAAAAGCTGCTGGGCGAAGCGGGTGCTTTCGTAATGGAGGGTTTCAATCGGCATGAAATTAGAATTTCAAATTGAAGATTGGCGGTTAGAAATCACTTCGCGAGTTCGGCGCGGAGTTTCGCGGCGGTTTCGGTGAGCGCTTGCGGCAGGACGCTGGTTTGGCCGAGAACGGGCATGAAATTGGTGTCCCCGAGCCAGCGCGGAACGATGTGGATGTGCAGGTGTTCCTGGATGCCGGCGCCGGCGACTTTGCCGAGGTTGATGCCGAGGTTGAAGCCGTCGGGCTTCATGACGGCGGTGAGGGCGTTGGTGCAGCGGCGGACCAGCAACCAGAGGTCGCAAAGTTCTTCGGGCGTGAGGCCGTTCAGGTCGGGAACGAGTTTGTAGGGCAGGACGAGGATGTGGCCGCCGTTGTAGGGGTAGCGGTTCAGCAGGGCAAAGCAGGTTCTGTCGCGGGCGATGACGAGGTTGGCTTCGTCGTCGCAGGATTGGGCGATGTGGCTGAAGAGGTGGGCGTTGTCGCCAGGTTTTTTCGGCGCGAGGATGTATTCGATGCGCCACGGGGCATGGAGGGGTTCCATAGCAATCAGAGGTTGGGCTTGTTGCCTTCCAGCCGGCCGCGCAGGACATAGGTGAGGGCTTTGACGGCGAGCTCGATGAAGAGGTAGGGCTTGGCGATGAAGTCGTTCCCGCCGGCCATGGTGGAGTTGGCGCGGGCTTCGAAGTCGTTCAGGCTGGTGACGAAGACGACGGGGGTATTCTTGTGGTCGGGCAGGGAGCGGAGTTTGGCGCAGAGTTCGAAGCCGTTCATCCCGGGCATGTCGGCGTCGAGGATGATGAGGTCGTAGGAATTGTCGGCGAGCAGTTCGAGGGCGGCAATGGGGTCTTCGAGGTCTTCGCAGCTGAGCTTCGCTTTTTCCAGCGCGTGGGTGACGCCGCGGCGGGAGATAAGTTCGTCGTCCACGACGAGGATGCGGGCGGGGTGGTGGCGGAGGGTGTCGGCGGCTTTGCTGTGTTTGAAAACGAAGTCCAGGAAGTCAATGGTGCCAGCAACGGTGCGCAGGGTGGAGGGTGTGAGATTCTGCGGTTTCTGTTGCAGTTCGCGGACGAGGGCTTCGAGGGCTTCGGCCACGCGGGCAAGGCTGGCCATGCTGGCGAGGCTGGCCTGGCCGGTGAGGGCGTGGACGTTGGCGTATAGGATGTCGAGCTGCTGAAAGCGTCCGGTGCCGTCGGTGGTTTTGTGGAGCGTCTGGTTGTGGGTGCGCAGCGTGTTAAGGATGCCGGGGAAATTTTTCCGGAACTGTTCGCCCGGGTCGGCCGGCGGCACTGCCGGAGCGGCGGGTTTGGGTTGGATTTCCGCAGCGGCGGGGGCGATCGGCGCGGTGGGTGCGGGGCTTGCCGGACCTGGCGCCGTTGGCGCGGGTGCGGGGGTGTCCGGGAGGTTGTCCACGAGGCTGTGGATGGCTTCGAGGATTTGCTTGGGGGTGCAGCTGGCTTTGGAAAGGCATTTGGAGGCGCCGGCTTTCCAGGCTTCCTTCATCAAGTTGCTGAGGTAGGTGTTGGAGAAGACGATGATGGGTAATTTTTCCAGGCCCGGCTGGGCGCGGAGGGTTTTCATGATGTCCACGCCGGAGATGTCGGGCAGCATCAGGTCGAGGATGATGAGGTCGGGCCGGAAGCTGGCGACGAGTTCGAGGCCGGTGCGGCCCTCCTTGGCGACTTCGACCGCGAAGCCTTCGGCGATGAGTCGGTTGCGATAGACGGTTGAAACTATTTGGTCGTCTTCGATGAGGAGAATTCTTTTCACTGGTAAAATCAGGAGGTGCTGCGGCTTTGCTGGTGGTCGGCCAGAAATTTCTGGATGCGGGCAAATTCGTTCTGGGCGGTCTGCAGCAGTTCGGTGGTGCCCGCGAGCTGGCCGGATTGGCCCTGGTGTTCCAATTGCCGGAGGGCGGGCACGATGGAGTTCATGCCGCAGGTGGCGCTGGCACCGGCGCAGCTGTGGGCAAGCCGGCGGATGGCGCCGGCGTCGGCAGCGGTCACGGCGGTTTGGAGTTCGGCCAGCTGGCCGGTGGTTTGCTTGAGATATAGTTCGACAATTTCGCGCAGGCCGGCGGGGTCGTTGTCCGAAATATCCCGCAAGCGGTCCAGGTCCACGGGCGGGGCGGCGCTAGGTGCCGGTTCTGGTGCGGGAGCCGGGGAATTGAACGGCGCGGCGGTTTGGCCCCATTGTTCGAGGACGCGGCGGATGTCTTCCAGGCGGACGGGTTTGGAGAGGTAATCGTTCATGCCGGCGGCGAGGCATTTTTCGCGGTCGCCTTGCATGGCGGAGGCGGTTATGGCGATGATGACGGCAGGCTTTTCGCCCGGGGCATTCTGTTGCTCGCGGGCGCGGATGGCGCGGGTGGCTTCGAGGCCGTCCATTTCCGGCATCTGCACATCCATGAACACCAGATCGTAAGGTTGCTGTTCGATGGCGTTGAGGGCTTCGCGCCCGTTCTTGGCGAGATCGGCGGCGTACCCTTGTTGCAAGAGCAGGCGGAGGGCGACCTTTTGGTTCACGCCGTTATCGTCGCAGAGGAGGATGCGCAGGGGCAACCGGCTGGCGAGGGTGGGCTCGACCTTGGTCGGGACGGCTTGGGTGGCGGCAGGTTTGACTCCCGAAATGATTGCCCCCAGCATCTGCTGCAATTGCGCGGGCTTGATGGGTTTGGTCAGGCAGCCGGCGAAACCGATTTCGGTGAACGCGGGTTTGTCAGTGTAGACACCCACAGAGGTGAGCAGGATGAGCGGCAATTGCCGGTAGGCCGGCAGCTTGCGGATTTCGTGGGCCAGCGCGAGGCCGTCCATCCCGGGCATCTGCATGTCGAGGATGGCGAGGTCGAATTTTTCGCCGCCCTGGAGATGTTGGAGCGTGAGGCTGGGTGTCAGGAAACTGTGCGGGCGCATGCCCCACTTGTTCGCGAGCGTGGTGAGCACGCGGATGTTGGTGGCGTTGTCATCCACGATGAGGAGGTTCAGGCTGCGGAGCTGGGGCAGCTCCGCGACGGGCGCGGCTTTGGCGGACGCCGGGGCGGGACGCAACGGCAGGATGAAGTGAAAGGTGGAGCCTTTCTGGGCGATGCTTTCCACCCACATCTTGCCGCCCATCAATTCCGTGAGGCGTTTGCTGATGGCCAGGCCGAGGCCGCTGCCGCCGAATTGACGGCTGGTGGAGGCGTCCACCTGGCTGAAGGATTGGAACAGCCGGCCCATGCGGTTGGCGGGGATGCCGATGCCGGTGTCGTGCACGGAGAAATGGAGTTGCCACGGCTGCTCGGGGCTGGCAGGGGCGGATTGGATCTGCACCTGGACAAAAACCTCACCGGCCGGAGTGAATTTGATGGCGTTGCCGATCAGGTTCATCAGGACCTGGCGTAAGCGGTCGGCGTCGCCTTCCAACATGGCGGGGATGCCGTCATCTATCTGGTAGGCCAGGTCGAGGTGTTTTTCGGCGGCCTTGCCGGCGAGCAGATCGAGGGTGCTTTCCAGGCTGGCCCGGAGGTCGAACGGCCGGACTTCGAGTTCAAGCTTGCCGGATTCAATCTTCGAGAAATCGAGGATTTCATTGATAATCTTGAGCAGGGATTCGCTGCAGGAATTGATGGTCTCCAAGTAGCCGCGCTGTTCATTGTTGAGCGGCGTCTCCAGCAGCAGGCTGGACATGGCGATGAGGCCGTTCATGGGCGTCCGGATTTCGTGGCTCATCGTGGCCAGGAAATCAGCCTTGGCCTGGGTGCTGGCCTCGGCGGCCTCGCGGGCGGCGATCAGCTCGTGATTTGTCCGGGTGAGTTGGTCTTGCAGGCGTTTGGCGCGGAGCATGGCGTGAAGCCGCGCGCGCAATTCCGCGGACTCGAAGGGC
>JAFMIX010000128.1 GCA_017853785.1 Verrucomicrobiales bacterium | reverse complement strand
CGGCGACAAGTTTGAGAGATCCGGGGGAGTGATGCATGGGTCAAAAGTAATTCGCAGCGCCACGCGGTTCAATGGATTTCACCGCGTTGCGGCAAGACCGCAGGGCATCAATGCTACACCAGGTTCGTGAGCTTGAGCCGGGAAACGCGGCGGCCGTCGGCTTCCTCGACGATCAACTCGTGCTGACCGGCGGCCAACTTGTCGCCAGGGCGGGGAAAACCGCCGAGCCGGTGCGTGACCCAGCCGCTGACGGTCGTCACCCCCTCGGCGGCCAGCGGTTCGCCGACGAGTTCCGCGAGGTCGTGCAACGGCAGCGCGCCATCCAACTCCCAGACGTTCTCGCCCCGGCGCACCAGCAGCGGTTTTTCCTGGTCAAACTCGTCCTGAATCTGGCCGACGAGCTCCTCCATCACATTCTCCAGCGTGAGCAGCCCGGTCGTGCCGCCGTATTCATCCACGACCACGGCCAGATGTAATTTGCGGTCGAGCAGCAGTTGCAAGACCCGCTCCAGCCGCGCGGTTTCGGGAACGTAAATCAATTTGCGGGTCACCGGCAACAAGTCGGCGCCTAGTTTTGCGGTGTCACGCGCGGCGAACAAATCCTTGATGTGGACGACGCCAAGGGTCTTGTCCAAGTCGCCGCCCTCACAGAGCGGGAAGCGCGAATAACGAGTCTTCTCGGCGAGCGCGAGACAGTCGGCAAGGGGCGCCTCCGTGGTGAGCGCGACGATCTCCTGCCGCGGTCGCATGACTTCGCGGGCGACGCGGTGGCGCAATTCCAGCGCGTTCTGCACCAGGGTGCGGCTGTAGTTCGAGGCCCCCATGTGCTTCTGGGACGACGCGAGCACGAGCCGCAGTTCGTCCTCGGAATGGATGCCTTCATGCTCGTGAGCCGGGTCCAAGCCTGCCCAGCGCAGCAGAACCAGCGCGCTCTGGTTCAGCACCCAGATGAACGGATACATCGCCACGTAGAACCAATGCATCGGATGCGCGATCCACAAGGCCGTGGGCATGGCCAGCCGGATGGCGATGGATTTGGGGGCCATCTCGCCCACGACGATGTGCAGGAAGGTGATGACACTGAAGCCGACGCCGAACGAGATCGAGTGCCGCAGCTTTTCGCTTTCGACCCCGAAGAGGTTGTAGAAGGGCTGCAACAGGTCGGCAAACACCGGCTCGCCGATCCAGCCCAGCCCCAGACTCGCCAGCGTGATGCCCAACTGGCACGCGCTGAGATACGCATCGAGATGGTGCGCCAGATGGAGCGCCATCTTCGCGCGCCTGTGCCCCTTGCTCGCATCCGGCGCCAGCTGCGTGGCCCGCACCTTTACCAGCGCGAATTCCGTCGCCACAAAAAAACCGTTCAACAGCACGAGGCCGATGACGGCCACGATTTTCAGCAGAATCAAAATGATCGCGTCCCAGTCCATTTACAGTTTCACCTCGCCGAACACCACTTTGAGCACATCCTCCAGACTCACGATACCCGATTCGCGGCGGTCGCGACCAAGGACGATGGCGAGCCGCTCGCCGCTGCGCCGCATCCGCTGGAGCGCGATTTCCAGCCGCAGGTCCTCGTCGAGGTAGAGTGCGGGCTTCACGAAATCGCCGGCAGGCTTGGCGGCATCCACATCGGCGCGATAGATGAGCGGCTCCAGATCGAGGATGCCGGAGATGCGCGGCGTGCCGGCCTTGGTTTCCCACACGGGCAGGCGCGAGAGTTGCCGGTCCCGGCAAAGCGCGAACGCCTCGCCCATCGGCGTGGCGAGCGTCACGGTCGCCGCGTGCGCCAACGGCAGGGCGATCTGGCGGACGGTGAGGGATTGCAGGTCGAGCACCCGGCTGATCATCGCCTGTTCCTCGGTGGTGAAATTCTTCGCGGACTCCTGCATGACGAATTTCAATTCGTCACGGTTGCCGAAGAGGTGGCCGGTGAAAGTTTTGCCGCCGGTCCAGCGCAGGGTGAGGGCGGAAAGCCATTCCACGATGGCCACCAGCGGGCGCAGCCCCACATGGATCAATTGGAACGGCCGCGCCAGCAGCAGGCAGAGGCGGTTCGGGTGCAGTTGAAACCACAGCTTCGGCAGCAGATCGCAGAACGTATAGAACAGGAATGCCAGCGCCACCAGCGCCGCGATGAACCAGCCGGGGCGTTCGCCGAGCAGGTTGTGCAGCCACGTGAAGGCGAGGCCGAGGATGACGAAGTTGGCGATGGTATTCCCGACGAGAATCGTCCAGAGGAAGTTCTCCGGGTTTTCCAGAAAACCGTGCAGCACGCGGGCCGAAGCCCTGCCGGCGCGCATCTGGCGGCGAATCCGTAACCGGCTCAACGCCAGCACGCCCGCCTCCATGCCTGAAAGCAGGAACGACACCGCCACGATCGCGACAAAGACCAGCACGATGAGAAAGGTCGTCTCGCTCATTTCACCACCTCCACGATCAGCTCGCGCACGCGCCGTTCGTCCGCGACATGCGCCGTGAGTTTCAGGCCGCGAAATGCGACGCTCTCGCCGATGGCGGGCACGACATCCAGCAGGCTCGTGAGCAAGCCGCCCATGGTTTCGATCTCCGGCACGTCGCCGAGCGGCGGGTGTTCGCGGCGAAAATCTTCCAGGCGCATCGCCCCGTTCACGCGCCACTTGCCCGGCGCCAGCGCAGCCATCACAAAACCTTCCGCCGCGGTGGCGCTGTGCACCTTGCCCATCAACTCCGCCAAAATATCTTCCATCGTCACCAGGCCCGCCGTGCCGCCGAATTCGTCCAGCACGATGGCGAGGCCGCGCTTTTGCCGCTGGAAACTTTTCAGCAGCTGCAACAGATTCATGCTCTCCGGCACAAACGAAGGAAACTCGATCACATCCGCGAGGTCCGCGTTCGGGTCGAGCAACAGGGTGCGGGTGTTCAGCACGCCGACAATCGTGTCCGGCGTCCCGTCGAACATCGGCAGGCGGCGATGCTGGTGCTGGCGGGCCGCGGCGATCATTTCCGGCACGGTCAAGTCGTCGGGGATGGCCGCCATCTGCGAGCGCGGCCGCATCACTTCACGCACCGCACGGCGGTCGAGGCTGATGATCTGGAGGATGATTTCCTTCTCCGCCTGTGCCAGCGCGCCGTGCTGGAAGGCGATTTCGAGGAGCTCGCGGTATTCCGCGTCGGCGAACGCGGCGGGGGCTTTGGTGGGATTTTTGCCCACCCGGCGGAGGATGAGCGTGTTGATCGCTTGGGCGATGCGGCGCAGCGGCGCGGAGAGCCATTGCAAAACCAACATGGCCCGCGCCACGCGCAGCACCCATAATTCCGGCGCGCGCACCGCCAGCGCCTTGGGTAAAACTTCGCCGCCGAGCAGCGTCAAGATGAGCAAACCCGCCGCCGTAGGCAGCAACGGCCAGAAATCGTGGAAGGCCATCCACAGCGCGATGATGAGCATGGCCGCACCGGCGAAAGTGTTGCCGAGCGCGATGGTCGCCAGCGCGTCCTGCGGCGTCGCGAGCAGCCGGGTGACCACGCCGCCGAGCCCGGGGACGCGTTCCGCCAGTTGCCGCGCCTGCCATTTGCTCAGGGAAAAGAGCGCCGTTTCCGCCAGCGAGAAAAAGAAACTCGCCCCGGCGAAAAACAAGATCCCCGCTGCGGCCATGAACGGCGTCAACTCCATGCCCCCTGACGTTAAAGGCAAACGGCCCGGGGAAAAATGAAAAAAGCGCGGCCGGTCAATCCACCGCTCAATTCTTTGACACCCGCCTGCCAAAACGTATCCTTGCCTTCATGCGCGTTGTGAACGTTTCCTTGGGTGACCGGAGCTATCCCATCCACATCGGCCCGGGATTGCTGGCCACGTTGGGCCGGGAATGCGCCCGCCTCAAACTCGGAACGCGCTGCGCCGTCATCACCGACACCAACGTCGGCAAACGCTGCGCCAAGACCGCGCTCCGCTCGCTCACCCGCGCCGGGTTCGCGCCCGTGCTCATCACCGTACCCGCCGGCGAAACCGCCAAAAGCCTCAAGAACGTCCAGACCTGCTATGACCGGCTCGCCGCGCACCGGCTGGAGCGCAAGTCCTTCATCGTCGCACTCGGCGGCGGGGTGGTGGGCGACCTCGCGGGCTTTGTCGCCGCGACCTATCTGCGCGGCATCGATTTCGTGCAAGTCCCCACCACATTGTTGGCGCAGGTGGATAGTTCCGTCGGCGGCAAGGTGGGCGTGAACCTCAAGGCGGGAAAAAATCTCGTCGGGGCGTTCTACCAACCGCGCCTTGTGCTGGCCGACCTCACCACGCTGGCGACCTTGCCGGAGCGCGAGTTCCGCGCCGGCCTCGCCGAGGTCATCAAATACGGCATCATCTACGACGCAAAACTGTTCGCGCGCCTCGAACGCGACCTGCCGCGCCGGCGGCGCCGCCAGACCCAGCCGCTCGCCGAAGTCGTCGCCCGCTGCTGCGCCATCAAGGCGGAAGTCGTTGGCCAGGACGAAACCGAGAGCGGCCTGCGCGCCATCCTGAACTTCGGCCACACCATCGGCCACGCGATTGAGAACATTTCCGGCTACGGCAAATATCTGCACGGCGAAGCCATCAGCATCGGCCAGGTCGCGGCCGCAGAACTTTCCGCCGCGCAGTCCGGCCTGCCGCAACGGGACGTGGCGCGAATCGAAAACCTGTTCCGCGCCGCCGGCCTGCCGGTGACGATGAAGCTGAACCCGGCCGCGCGGAAAAAAATTTTCGCCGCGATGCGCCTCGACAAAAAGGTGAGCGGCGGCGAGATCAAATTCGTGCTCGCCAGGAAAATCGGCCGCGTCGTCTGGGGCCAGCGCGTGGCGGAAGCCGCCGTCAACGCCGCGCTGGACAAGGTTTCCCGCTGATGGACGCCCCCGCCGCCAGCCTGCTGGTCGAACTGCGTTCCATTCTGGAGCGGCTCGAACCGGCGCAGCTTTTCCCGCAACACCAGCCGCTCGAAATCGAGCTCGGCAGCGGCGACGGCTCGTTCCTCGTGGCTTACGCGAAGCTGCATCCCGAGCACAATTTCATCGGGGTGGAACGCCTGTTGGGCCGCATCCGCAAGACCGACCGCAAGGGTCGCCGCGCCGGGCTGACGAACCTGCGCGGCGTGCGCATCGAGTCCACTTACTTTCTGGAATACCTGCTGCCTGCGCACACGGCGGCGGCGATCCACGTCTATTTTCCCGACCCGTGGCCGAAACGGAAGCATCGCCGCCACCGGCTCATCAACGAGCGGTTTCCCGAATTGGCGCGGCAGGCGCTCGCGCCGGGCGGCGCGGTGTATCTGCGGACGGATGACGCGGATTATTTCGCGCAGATGACGGCGGTGTTTGCGGTGAGCGCGCATTTTCGCGCGGTGGAAACGCCGGCGGAGTTGAGCGCGGTGACCACGGATTTCGAGCGGGGCTTCAACGCGCAGGGCATCGCCACCAACCGCGCGGCATACCAGTTGGTGCCCTGAAGCCGTCGCCGTCGGGCGCGCGGTTCAGACGTTGAACTTGAACAGCAGCACGTCGCCGTCTTTGACGACGTATTCCTTGCCTTCCATCCGGTAGAGGCCCTTCTCGCGCGCGGCGGCGACGCTGCCGCATTCCACGAGGTCTTTGTAGGCCACAGTCTCGGCCTTGATGAACCCGCGCTCGAAGTCGGAATGGATCACGCCCGCCGCTTTCGGTGCGGTGTCGCCGATGTGGATGGTCCAGGCGCGGACTTCCTTTTCGCCAGCGGTGAAGTAGGTGCGCAGGCCGAGCAGATGATACGTCGCCCGGATGAGCGCGCCGACGCCGGATTCCTGCACGCCGAGGTCTTTCAGAAAATCCTTCGCCTCCTCGGGCGACAGGTCAATCAACTCGCTCTCGATCTGCGCGCTGATGACGACGGCCTCGCAGGCGAGATGTGTCTTCACATACTCGCGCACCTTGAGCACGTGCGGATTCGTGTCCGCCGTGGCGAGGTCGCCTTCCTTCACGTTGCAGGCGAAAATCGTGGACTTGTCCGTCATCAACCAGAACAGGCGCGAGATGGCTTTGTCTTCCGGCGTGAGTTCCAGGGTGAGCGCGGGCTTGCCGGCGTTCAGGTGCGGCTCGAGTTTCTTCAACACGGCTTCCTGCGCGAGCGCTTCCTTGTCGCCGCGCTTGGCATCCTTGGCCACGCTGGCGAGGCGCTTCTGCACCGCTTCCAAATCCGCGAGCACCAGCTCGGTGGTGATGGTCTCGATGTCGCGCACGGGGTCGATGTTGCCGGCGACGTGGTGGATGTCCGCATCCTCGAAGCAGCGGACCACCTGCACGATGGCGTCCACCTCGCGGATGTGCGTGA
>JAFMIX010000127.1 GCA_017853785.1 Verrucomicrobiales bacterium | reverse complement strand
CTCTCCGCGTTCCTCTTCGCCATCGGCCTCGCCGGCGCATTGACGCGGCGCAACGCCATCATCGTCCTCATCGGCATCGAACTCATGCTCAACGCGGCGAACCTGAATTTTATCGCCTTCTGGCGCTTCAGTGAACATCCCGAGGCGCTCACCGGCGTCATGTTCGCGATTTTCTCGATCGGCGTCGCGGCGGCGGAGGCGGCGGTAGGCCTCGCGCTCATCATCGCGATTTACCGGCATTTTAAAACCACCAACCTGGATCAAATCCACACGATGAAGGGCTGAAATGGATTGGATTGTCAAAAATCTCTGGTTGATCCCCGTGCTGCCTGTGCTGGCGGCGGGATTCAGCGCGCTCACGCCGCAGCGCGGGCGCAAATTCTCCGCGTCACTCGCCATCGGCTCGATGGTCATCGCATTCGCGCTTTCGGTGTGCGCGCTGGTTCACGCGCTCGGTCAGCATGGGGAAGGGAAGGAAGTTTTCAACATCGCCTGGTTCCAGTTCGCCGCTGGCGCCGCTGGCCTCTTCAAAATCGGTTGGCTGCTCGACCCGCTCACGGCGGTGATGCTTGTGATGGTCACGTTCGTCGGCACGCTGATCTTCATTTACAGCACCGGCTACATGGCGCATGACGCGAACTTCACGCGCTTCTTCACATTCCTCTCGCTGTTCGCCGGCGGCATGCTCGGCGTCGTCGTCGCCAACAACCTCCTGCTGCTGTTCATGAGCTGGGAAATCGTCGGGCTGACGTCCTATCTGCTCATCGGCTTCTGGTATCACAAACCCAGTGCCGCGGCGGCGGCGAAAAAGGCCTTCATCACCACGCGCATCGGCGACGTGCTCTTCCTGCTCGGCATCGTGTGGCTCTACTCGCAGACCGGCACGCTGCTGTTCTACGACAACGGCCACGGTTGCCTCGAACAATCCGCGCTCGCCGCGCTTGTCGCCAAGACGACCATCGGCGGCATGGCGGTTTCGACGGTCATCGGACTGCTGATTTTCGCGGGCGCGGTCGGCAAATCCGGCCAAGTGCCGCTGCACGTGTGGTTGCCGGACGCGATGGAAGGCCCGACGCCCGTCAGCGCGCTCATCCACGCCGCAACGATGGTGGCCGCCGGCGTGTTTCTCGTGGCGCGGGTTTATCCGCTCATGGCCGCCAGCGGAGTGGAATGGGCGGGAGTCGCCTCTGCGCAATTCAGCAACGACACCACCGCGCTGCAAGTCGTCACCTGGATCGGCGCGATCACCGCCGTCTTTGCCGCGTCCATCGCCGTCGCACAAAACGACATCAAGCGCATCCTCGCTTATTCTACGGTCTCGCAGCTCGGCTACATGATGATGGGCCTCGGCGTCGGCGGCGTGGCGGTGGGGATGTTCCATCTCATCACGCACGCGTTCTTCAAGGCGCTGCTGTTTATGGGTGCGGGCTCGGTCATCCACGGTTGCCACGAAGAACAGGACATCCGCAAGATGGGCGGCATCAAGAAATACATGCCCGTGACGTTCCTGACCTACGCGGTCGGCATGCTCGCGCTCGCGGGCTTTCCGCTGTTTTTCTCCGGCTTCTGGAGCAAGGATGAAATCCTGCACGCCGCGCACGGTTGGCCGGTGTCGCACATTCCGTTCTATCTTGGCTTGGTGGGCGCGTTCCTGACGGCGTTTTACATGACGCGGCAGGTGATGCTCGTGTTCTTCGGCAAGAATCGCGCCGAGGCTCACGCTCACGACGCGCACGGCAAACACACCGACCACACCCCGCACGAATCTCCCGCCGCGATGACCGCGCCGCTGGCCATCCTCGCCGTCTGCGCCGTTGCGCTCGGCTTCCTCGGCACGCCGGCGTGGCCGTGGTTTCAGGATTTCCTCCAAGGCCACCACGCGGAATTCGTTTTCGCCAAACTGGGCGAACGCAGTTTCCTTTGGCTCGCGTGCCTGTCCGCCAGCATCGTTTTCGGCGGCATCGGCATCGGCATCTGGCTTTACGGTTTGAAACCGCCCGCGAAGGCCGACGCGCCGGACGTGCTGGAAAAACTTCCGCTCGGGATGTATTCGTGGTTGGCCAACAAATACGGCATCGACGAGCTCTATGAAATGACCGTCATCCGCCTGAACGCCTGGTTCGCGCGCGTCTGCGACATCCTCGACGAATGGGTCTGGGGCGGCCTCGTGGCGCTCGTCTCGTGGGCGGTCCTCGGCCTCGCTTGGGTGAACCGCGCGTTCGATGATTTTGTGATCAACCTCGGCTTCGACCAGGGCTGCGGCGGCGTTTCGCGCGGTGGCGGATTGCTGTCCCGCTTGCAGGACGGCAAAGTGCAAAATTATCTTCGCTTCATCGGCGGCGCGCTCGTCGCGCTGGCGTTATTCCTCATCTGGGGAGGTGGCAAGTGAACAGCCTGCCGATCCTCACCATCCTCACGCTGCTCCCGCTCATCGGTGCGTTCGTCGTCGCGGCGGTGGGGCAGGAGAACAAGCGCCTCGCCCGCGGCCTCGCGTTCGGCGTGAGCCTGATTTCGCTCGGCCTTGCGCTGGCGCTGTGGAAATCGTTCGATGCCGCAAGCGGCGCGCTGCAATTCGAGGAGCGCCACGCGTGGATTCCGGCACTCGCGGTGGACTACCGCGTCGCCGTTGACGGCCTCGGCATCCTCATGGTGCTGCTCACGGCCATCGTCGTGCCGATGGCGCTGCTGGCGTCGTGGAACGTGGCCGACCGCCCGCAGATCTATTTCGCGCTCGTGCTGTTCCTGCAAGCGGGGCTCTTCGGCACGTTCACCGCGCTGAACTTTTTCCACTGGTTTCTCTTCTGGGAACTCGGCCTCATCCCCGCGTTCTTCCTCATCCGGCTGTGGGGCGGACCGCAACGAGCCGCCGCCGCAACGCAGTTCTTCATCTACACGATGGTCGGCAGCGTGACGCTGCTGCTGTCGTTCCTCGCCATTTTCATCGCGACGGGCAAGCTGGATTTCACCGAGCTCGCGGGCATGGCGCACACGGGAGAATTGACTTCCGCGCTCGCGAACAAACTCGGCTGGAGTTTATTCGGTCATGATTTTTATGCGGGCGCGATGCCGCGCATCGTGTTCCTCGGCGCGCTGCTGGGCTTTGCCGTGAAAGTGCCGTTGATGCCGTTCCACACGTGGTTGCCGCGAACGTATTCCGAAGCGCCGAGCGGCACGACGATGCTGCTGACTGGCCTCATGTCCAAGATGGGCGTGTATGGATTTCTGCGCATTTTGCTGCCGATTTTCCCGGAACAGATGCAATGGCTGCGCACGCCGTTGCTCGCACTCGCGGTCATCACGATTGTGTTTTCCGCGTTCGCCGCGTTCGCGCAAAAAGATTTGAAGCGCATCCTGGCGTACTCTTCCATCAACCACCTCGGCTACTGCCTGCTCGCCGTGTTCGCGGTGACGGGTTCGACCGCCATGGCTATCGCCCCCGCGATGGAGCGCGCCGCCGCGCTCAACGGCGCGATGCTCCAGATGTTCAACCACGGTCTCACGGCGGCGACGTTGTTCTGGTTCGTCGCGCTCATCGAGAAACGCAGCGGCGGCTTGCGCGGCTTGGACGATTTCGGCGGCCTGCGCAAAGTCGCGCCGGTGTTCTGCGGGCTGATGGGCATCGCGCTGTTCTCGTCGCTCGGTCTGCCGGGCTTGAACGGTTTCATCGGCGAATTCCTCATCTTTAAGGGTGTGTTCCCGCTGGCGCTGTGCTCCGCGGCGGTTGCGGTCATTGGGATTCTCGTCACCGCGATTTTCATCCTCACCGTCATCCAGCGCGTCTTCAACGGCCCGCTGAACGCCAAGTGGGCGGAGTTCCCGGACCTGACGCTGGCGGAGCGCGCGTTGCTGGCGTTTCCGCTCGCGCTGATGCTCGTGCTCGGACTCTGGCCGCAACTTGTGCTCGGCGTCACCAACCCGACGGTCGTGAAGCTTGTGGAGCAACTGAAATTTTAAAAATGTTAGCCTGGACCATTTACCTTTCGTTTCTTGGCGTGCTGGCGCTGATGCTCCTGCCGAAAGACAACGTCCGCGCCGCCCGCGCCGTCGCCATGCTCTCGGCGCTCGGCGGTCTGGCGGTGGCCATCGTGGCCTTCCTGCAGTCGAGGGCGGGGGAATTGCTGACCGTCGCCAAAATTCCGTGGGTGCCGTCGCTCGGCATGGAATATCACCTTGCGGCGGACGGCATCAGCCTGACGCTCGTGCTGCTCACCGGCCTCGCGGCAGTCGCGGGGATTTTGTTCTCCTGGAATATCGAGCATCGCGCGAAGGAATTCTTCGCGTTCTACCTCGCCCTCATCGGCGGCGTGTATGGCGTGTTCCTCAGCTTCGACCTGTTCCTGCTCTTCGTGTTCTACGAGATCGCCATCGTGCCGAAATATTTCATCATTGCCATCTGGGGCTCGACGCGGCGCGAATACGGCGCGATGAAGCTCGCGCTCTACTCGTTCATCGGCAGCGCGATGGTGCTGGTCGGGCTCATTGCTGCGTTCGTCGTGTCCGGCGGTCACACGTTCAATCTCATCGAGTTGGCGAAATATCCGTTCTCGCCCACATTTCAACAGTGGGCGTTCCCGCTGGTGTTCGTGGGCTTCGCGATTCTTGCGGGCATGTGGCCGTTCCACACGTGGGCGCCCACCGGCCACGTCGCCGCGCCGACCGCCGCCTCAATGTTGCTCGCTGGCGTCGTGATGAAGCTCGGCGCCTACGGCTGCTTGCGCGTGGCGATGACGCTGTTCCCCGCCGGTCTGGAACATTGGAAAATGTGGATCGCCGCGTTCGCGGTCATCGGCATTGTTTACGGCGCGCTGGTGGCGCTGGTGCAGAAGGATTTCAAATTTGTCATCGGCTACTCCAGCGTGAGCCACATGGGCTTCGTGCTGCTCGGCTTGGCGACGCTGAACACCGTCGGCCTGACCGGCGCGGTGTTACAGATGTTCTCGCATGGTATCATCGCGGGCCTGCTCTTCGCCGTCGTCGGGCGCATGGTCTATGAGCGCACGCACACGCGCGAGCTATCCGTGCTCGAAGGCCTGGGGTTGGCGAAGGCGCTGCCGTTTGCGGCGGTGACGTTCGTCGTGGCGAGCGTGGCCTCGATGGGCTTGCCGGGCTTCAGCGGATTCGTCGCCGAATTGCAGGTGCTCATCGGCGCGTGGCAGGCATTCCCGACGCTCGCGGTCATCTCCGTCTTGGGCATCGTCATCGGCGTGGGCTACACGTTGCGCGTGCTGCAGAAGGCCTTCTTCGGCGACGCCGAACCCGCCACCGCCGCCGCGGACGATGAGGAGCATCATCCGCTCGAACCCATTTCCACGCCGGAGCGTCTCGGCGCGGTGATTTTGATTAGCGTATCGCTCGTCGTCGGGCTTTACCCGCGCCTGCTCATGGATGTGATTGTGCCCAGCTTTGATTCGCCGTTGTTCGACTGGTTGCGGAAGGGAGGCGCGCAATGAGCTACCTCGAACTGTTCAAACTCGCGCTGCCCGAAACCATCGTGGTCGTCGCCGCACTCGTCGCGCTGGGCGTGGACCTGCTCACGCTGCGCGGATTGGAGAACCGCTTCCGCCTCATCATCGCCGGCACCATTGCCTGCGCCGGCTGCGCGGCGGCGATCGTGTGGATGCAGCTCGCGCCCGCCCACGCGAACTTCGCCGCCGGCATGTTGGTCGTTGACCCGCTCACACAACTGGTTAAGGCCGCCATCCTCGCGCTCACGATTTTCACGGTGCTCATCTCGCTCGACTCCGATTTCACTGACCACGTCGGCGAATTCTTCGCGCTCATCCTGCTCGCGGCCGTCGGCATGATGTTCCTCGTCAGCGCGGAGGATCTGCTGATGATTTTCGTCTCGCTGGAACTGACCAGCCTCTCGCTCTACATCCTGACCGCGTTCAACAAGCACAACGTGAAATCGTCCGAAGCGGCGCTGAAATACTTCCTGTTCGGCGGCATGGCGGCGGCGTTCCTGCTGTTCGGCGTGAGCCTGCTCTACGGCCTGACCGGCGCTACGAATATCCGGCTGGTCGCCGCGGCGCTGGCCGGGAAAGGGCTTGATCCCTTGCTCATCCTAGCCATCGTGATGACCGTCATCGGCTTCGGCTTCAAGGTCGCGGCGGTGCCGTTCCACCTGTGGTCGCCGGACACCTACCAGGGCGCGCCCGTGCCGAGCGCGGCGTTCATCGCGTCGGGTTCGAAGGTCGCGAGCTTCTTCATCTTCGCCAAGGTCATGATGCTCGGCTTCGCGGGCGCGGAAGGCAGCGGCGCGTGGCACGGTTATATCGCCGGTTGGGTGCCGGTCATCGCCGTCGTAGCGGTGGTTTCCATGATTCTCGGCAACC
>JAFMIX010000126.1 GCA_017853785.1 Verrucomicrobiales bacterium | reverse complement strand
CGGGCACGCGCTGTTCCTCGACGACCATCGTCACGCCGGCGGCTTCGGAGATTTCATTCAACGCGCTGGTGAGGCCGCCGCGGGTGAGGTCGCGCAGGCAATGGATTTCAATCCCCGCCTTGAGCAGCGCGAGCACGATTTCGTGGACGGGCGCGGAATCGCTTTCGATCCGGCTCTCGAATTGCAGGCCCTCGCGCACGGCCATGATGGCCATGCCGTGGCGGCCGAGGTCGCCGTTGACGAGGATGGCGTCGCCGGGGCGGACGCTGCGGGGGGTGATGCCGAGCGGGGTTTCGATGATGCCGATGCCGGTGGTGTTGATGAAGACGCCGTCGCCTTTGCCTTTGTCCACGACCTTGGTGTCGCCGGTGACAATCTGCACGCCGCAGGTTTTCGCCGCGTCGCGCATGGAGCAGACGATGCGCCACAGGGTCTCCATCGGCAGGCCTTCCTCGAGGATGAAGCCGCAGCTCAAGTAGAGCGGGCGCGCGCCGCTCATGGCGAGGTCGTTCACCGTGCCGTGGACGGCCATCGAGCCGATGTCGCCGCCGGGGAACTCCAGCGGGCGCACCACGTAGGAATCGGTGGTCATCGCGAGCCGCCCGGGCGGCGGAACGGTGAATTGCGCCGAGTCATGGCGCGTGTCGAGGATGGGGTTGCTGAAGGCTGCGCCGAAAACCTTTTCGAGCAACTGGTGCATCAGCTTGCCGCCGCCGCCGTGCGCCAGCAGGACGTGCGGGTATTGCGCGCAGGGAATCGGGCAGGCGGCGGTGAAATCGGGTGGGGTCATTTTCGGTGTGTCATTTATGCCAGTTTTGCCTGGATATCTCGTCAGAGCAAGCTTCCCATCCGTCGCAGTCGCAAGGTCGGCTCGCCCAGTTTCCGCGCCTCGGCCAAGTCCACCGTGAACTCAGCCACCCAGTCGTTGTGCTCTGCCGGGTCCACGAGCATCTGCTGCACGCGCCAGGATTTTTTGTCCGCGGCGGCGACTACGTAGGTGTGGCGGGCGTTGCGGGCATCGGGGTCGAGGCAGAGCTGCTCGTGGTCCGCGTGGTAGGCGTCGAGCGTCTGCTGAAAGCGGGCGGGCGTCCACGGCTGGCCGGCGGCATCCTCCGGCGCGGCGAGCTGGGCGCTGGCGGTTTCAAAATCGCCGATGGCCAGCCCGCGCAGGAAGGTGAAGATGCGGTTGCGGATCGCGGCGGTGAATGCTTTGGGGTCGCGCGTGATGTCGGCGGCGGCTTCCGCGGCGCCGGGCGGACGGACTTCCTTCGTTTCCCCGCGTTCGAAATTCGGGTCGCGCATCTTCTCCCACTCGTCGAGCAAACTGGAATCCACCTGCCGGATCATCGTGCCGAGGTAGAGTTCCATTTCGCGCACCTGATCGTTCTTCGCGGTGTCGGGAACGGTCTGCGCGAGGACTTTGAAAACACTGTTCAGGTGGCGCAGCAGCACGCCTTCGGCGCGCTGCAGTTCGTAGCGCTTGATGTAGTCGGCGAAGGAGCGGAACTCCTCGAACATCTCCCGCGCGATGGATTTCGGGTGGATGTTTTCCTCGCCCACCCACGGATGCCGGGCGGCGAAGGCGTTGAACGTGGCATAGATGAACTCGCGGTTCGGCTTGGGATGTTCGCACTTTTCCAGCTCCTCGATGCGCTTGTCATACTCGATGCCTTCCATCTTCAGCTCGGCCATCTTGCGGTCTTTGACCTTGTCGAGCTGCTTGCGGAGGATGATGTCCGGGTCTTCCAGGATGGATTCGACGAGCGTGAGCAGGACGAGCGCGTAGTCCGGCGCTTGCGGGTCCAGGAGCGGAATCGTCTCGAGCAGATACAGCGCCAGTGCCTGATCCATCGAGAAATCGTCCTGCAACTCGACGTTGACGCGGAGTTTGCGTCCGTCCGCGGTCGGGGGAATGAACTCCACGATCTGGCGGGCAAGCAGCGAGCGGAACAGTTGCCACGCGCGTTTGACGTGCGCCTCCTTCTGGCGCGGGGTCTCGTGGCAATCCCGGATGAGCCGTTGCATCGCGGCGCAACCGTCACCTTCGCGGCTGAGCACGTTCAGCAACATGCCGTGCGTGACCTGAAAGCGGGAGGTGAGCTTTTCCGGCGGCGCGGCGATCAGGCGGAGGTAGGTGTTCTTGTCCCAGTTGACGAAGTTCTTTTCCGGCGGCTGGCGCTTGACGGTTTTCTTGCCGTCGCGCGCGGACTTTTCCGCCAGCTTGAGGTTCTCGATGACGTGTTCCGGTGCCTGCGCCACCACCCAGCCTTGGTCATCGAAACCTTTGCGTCCGGCGCGGCCGCCAATCTGGTGAAAATCCCGCGCGCTCAGGATGCCGGTCTTCTGCCCGTCGAATTTGCACAGCCGGGTGAACAATACGGTGCGAATGGGCACGTTGATCCCGACGCCGAGTGTGTCCGTGCCGCAGATGACCTTGAGCAAGCCCTGCTGCGCGAGCTGCTCGGTCAGCACGCGATACTTCGGCAGCAGCCCGGCGTGATGCAGCCCGATGCCGTGCCGCAGCCACTTTTTGATTTCCGGGCCGTAGGGGCTGGTGAACTTGAAACCCTCCAGCGCGTTGGCGATGGCGGCCTTTTCGTCGCGGGTGCAGCCGTTGAGGCTGGTGAAATCCTGCGCGCTCTGCGCCGCCTCCAGTTGCGTGAAGTGGACGACATACACCGGCGCTCGGCCATCCGCCACGAGACTCTCCAGCGTCTTGGCCAGCGGCAGTTCGGAATACTCATGCGCCAACGGCACGGGCCGGTCGGTGGAAGCGACCGTCACGGTTGGCCGCCCGGTGCGCCGGGTCAGCTCCGCCTCGAAGAAGGTCGTGTCGCCGAGGGTCGCGGACATGAGGAGGAAGCGCGCCTGCGGCAGGGTCAGTAGCGGCACCTGCCAGGCCCCGCCGCGCTCGCGGTCGGCGTAGTAATGGAATTCGTCCATGACGACTTCGCGCACCTTGGCTGCCGCGCCTTCTCGCAGGGCGATGTTCGCCAGAATCTCCGCCGTGCAGCAGAGGATGGGGGCGTCGCGGTTCACCGAGGCGTCCCCGGTGCTGAGGCCGACGTTGTCCGGGCCGAACTCGCGGCAGAGCGCCATGAACTTCTCGTTCACGAGCGCCTTGATCGGGCAGGTGTAGATGGCGCGGCGGCCTCGGGCGATGGCGTGGAAGTGCAGCGCGGTGGCGACGAGGGATTTGCCCGAGCCCGTGGGCGTGTTGAGGATGACGTTCTTCTCCTCGAATAATTCGAGAATGGCCGCTTCTTGCGCCGGATAAAGCTGGAGCCGCCGCGCCTCGACATATTCGAGAAAGCGCCCGAGCAACACGTCGTTGCTGGGTTGCTCGGCGCGCGGGATCAGACCATAAAGCGTTGTTGCCATAGGCTCCTTACCCTACCGCTTCCTGCCGCGGCTGAGAAGGAGATGTGGCTTCATTTTTTGTGGGCTCAGCCCGCTGCCGGGCGCCGTGAGCGCGAAGGCGGTGGCAAGGTCGCTGAGAATTGAGCGCCGGTCTTTGAATTTGAGATGCCCGGGAGGGGGGGGGCGCGACCGTGCCGCCGGAGCAACGGTTGCCGCGGCCGAATATCCGGAAACTCACCAGGGATGCCAAGCTCAGGGAATCCGGCCTGTTCGGGCCGGGGCGATTGTTGGCGGTCGGGTCGTCGCCGGCTTGAACTTCTGCGCTCACCGCCGGAAATTTAAACCGGCAGGTTCCGGCCGGCTCGGTTTTGGTGTCCCTTGCAAATTGAAATCCGCATTGCGCCCGGCGCGTCTACCGGGAATAATGCCGCGAAAGGATATTTTCATGGCAAAAAAAATAAATGCATCGGCGAAAATTCCCACTTCGGTCGTCACCGGGGCGGCGGGCTTTTTGGGTTCGCATCTGACGGACATGTTGCTGGCGCGCGGGCACAAGGTCATCGGTATGGACAACTTTGTGACGGGCGCGGTCGCGAACATCGCGCATCTGGGCGGGAACAAGAATTTTCGGTTTGTGGAGCAGGATGTCACGGAATTCATATTTTTGGACGCGCCGGTGAATTATGTGTGGCACTTCGCATCGCCGGCCAGTCCGGTGGATTATTTGGAATTGCCGATCCAGACGTTGAAGGTCGGCTCGTTGGGCACGCACAAGGCGCTCGGTCTGGCGAAGGAGAAGGGGGCGCGCTTCCTCCTCGCCTCCACGTCGGAGATTTACGGAGATCCCCTGGTGCATCCGCAGCCCGAAGAATATTGGGGTAACGTCAACACCATCGGTCCGCGCGGCTGTTATGATGAGGCGAAGCGCTTCGCCGAGGCGCTGACGATGGCGTATCACCGCGAGCACGGCGTGGCGACGCGTATCGTGAGAATCTTCAATACCTACGGCCCGCGGATGCGGTTGAATGACGGGCGGGTGGTGCCGGCCTTCATCACTCAGGCGTTGAAAAACCAGCCGGTGACGGTGTTCGGCAAGGGACAGCAGACCCGGAGTTTCTGCTATGTGTCGGACTTGATCGAGGGGATTTACCGGCTGATGATGAGTGATTGTCGGCAGCCGGTGAACATCGGCAATCCCACGGAGCTGACGATGCTGGAGTTCGCGCGGGAGATCATTCGCGCCACCGGTTCGCGCAGCAAGGTGGTGTTCAAGCCGCTGCCGCAGGATGATCCCAAGCAGCGGCGGCCAGTGATCGCGCGGGCCAAAAAGGAGCTGGGCTGGGCGCCCCGCGTGCCGCTGGCGGAGGGGTTGAAGTCGACGATTGCGTATTTCCGGACGAAGGTCTGAGCGGCGGTCGTGTTTTTGGGGCGCGGCGGCGAGTTTGGGTTTGACCCGCCGGCGCAGATGCGGTAACTACCAAGCACTTACGCCGATGTTTGTGAGCGCGATAATTCGGAACCCGGTGGGCGGACATTAAATGCTGAATTTAAAATCATTTCTGGCGGTTGATTTTGGTGCGGGCAGCGTCAAGCTGGCCGAATTCGAGGTCAACGAAGCTGGCGGGTTGCGGCTCAAGCAATACGGCATCGAGGCGCTCGGGGCGGAAGGGGCGCAGGAATCCACGCGCACCCCGGCCATCCTCAAGGCACTCCAGAAGCTGCTGGCTGACAAGGGTGTCAAATCCAAGAACGTCAACGTCTGCGCGGCCGGCTACCAGGTTTTCTCCAAGTTCGTCAAACTGCCTCCCGTCGAAGCGAGCCAGGTGGCGAAGATGATCCAGTTTGAGGCGCAGCAAAACGTGCCGTTCCCGCTTGCCGAAGTGGTCTGGGACTATCAGATCATGGGAGCCTTGCCGAGTGGCGAGTTGGAAGTTTTGCTGGTGGCGATCAAGTCGGACGTGGTGGAGGGATTGTTCAAGGTGGCGGAGACGGCGGGGTTGCGGCTGCAGTTGGCGGATGTTTCGCCCGCGGCGTTGTGCAACGCGTTCCGCTACAATTACGGCGACTTGGAAGATTGCACCATGCTGCTGGACATCGGGGCGAAGACGAGCAATCTGCTGTTTTTTGAGAAAGGCAAGGTTTTCTCCCGTAGCATCAACATTGGGGCCAATTCCATCACCCAGGATTTCAGCAACGAAGGGAAATTGCCCTTCGCGGAGGCGGAAAAACTCAAGCTTGGGGAAGGATTTGTGAGTCTGGGCGGCGCCTATGCCGAGCCGGAAAACCCGCATCAGGCAGCCATTTCCAAGATTGCACGGCAGTTCATGACCCGGCTGCACATTCAGGTCAACCAGACCCTGCAGTTTTACCGGGGGCAGCAGGGCGGGGCGGCGCCGGTGCGGTTGTTCCTGTCCGGCGGGGCTTCGATCATGCCCTACACGGCGCAGTTCTTTGCGGAAAAGCTGAATGTGCCGGTGGAATACTTCAACCCGCTCCGCAACGTGCAACTCGATCCCGCCCTCAATCTGGAGGAACTGGCGCGGGTCGCGCATTCACTCGGGGAAGTCGTCGGTCTCGGCTTGCGCAATCTGGCGCATTGCCCGGTGGAATTGAATCTGATGCCGGACACCACGTTGCGCTGGCAGAGTTTCAACCAGAAAAAGCCCTATCTGATCGCCACGGCTTTCAGTCTCGCGCTGGTGGTGTGCGCGAGCGGTTGGCTGTTCCAGAAATTGGCGGGACAGAAAGAAGAGGAATTGAAAAAGCTGGAGGAAGAAATAGCGCCCATCCAAGCCCGGGCGGACAAATTCCGCAAGGCTTACAAGGAGTTGGAGCGGGCCAAAGATAATGCCGCCGAGGTTTGCAGTTGGATGGAAGGCCGGTTTTTCTGGTCGGATATCCACCAGGCACTCCGGGATGCGTTCATTGCGGCAGAAGCCAAAACCAAGTCCAACTTACGCCAGGATACCGGTTTGTGGATCGAGAGCATGGCGGTGGCTGGTTTACCCGGACAACC
>JAFMIX010000125.1 GCA_017853785.1 Verrucomicrobiales bacterium | reverse complement strand
ATTTTCTGGATGACCGTTTCGCTGGTTTTTTCCTCGGCCTCGGCTTCGTAGGTGATGGCCACGCGGTGGCGCAACACGTCCATGCCGATGCTCTTCACGTCCTGCGGCGTCACGTAGCCGCGGCCCTTGAGGAACGCATACGCCTTGGCCGCCAGCGTCAGCGCGATGGTCGCGCGCGGCGACGCGCCGAGCTGGATGAAATCCTTCACCGCGATCTTGTAATGGTCCGGGTCGCGCGTGGCGCAGACGAGGTCCACGATGTAATCCTTCACCTTGTCGTCCACGTAAATGTCGTTGATGACTTCGCGCGCCTTGAGAATGTCCTTCGGGTCCACCACCGCGCTCGCGCTCGGCGTGCCGGAAGTTTTCGCCATCACTTCGAGAATCTGCCGCTCCTCGGCGCGCGTCGGATAGCCGATCTTCAGTTTCAACATGAAGCGGTCCACCTGCGCTTCGGGCAACGGATAGGTGCCTTCCTGCTCGATGGGATTTTGGGTGGCGAGCACGAGGAACGGCTCATCGAGCTTGAAGGTCTGGTCGCCGATGGTCACCTGGCGTTCCTGCATGGCTTCGAGCAAGGCGCTTTGCACCTTGGCCGGCGCGCGGTTGATTTCGTCGGCGAGAATCAGGTTCGCAAACACCGGGCCTTTGCGCGTGGTGAAGCCGCCGGATTGGGGATTGTAGATCTGCGTGCCGATGACGTCGGCGGGGAGCATGTCCGGCGTGAATTGCAGGCGCGAGAATTTCACGCTGATGCACGCGGCCATGGATTTCACAGCGAGCGTTTTGGCGAGGCCGGGCACGCCTTCGAGAAGGACGTGGCCGTTGGCGAGGAGGCCGATGACGAGCCGCTCCGTGAGATAATTCTGGCCGATGACGACCTTGCCGAGTTCGTTGAACAGCGGTCGCGTGAAGGCGCTGGCTTCCTTGACCGCATCGTTGATGGCGTTGATTCCTGTGCTCATAATTAGTTTTATGATTCTACGGACTGATGGACAAGAAGACCAGCCGGAGTGTTCAAGGAAAAGTTAACCACGGATGAACACGGATGAACACGGATGCCGGAAAAACGCAGAGATCCGGAGAACGCAGAGAAACGCAAAGTTAAATTCTTCTCTGCGAACCTCTGCGCTCTCAGCGCCTCCGCGTTTCGTCTTGTTGTCCGTGTTCATCCAGTCTTTGTTTCACTTCGGCGCGGCAAGCCGTGTGAATCCGTTGTTAAAACTGCTGCCGGGCGGCGGTGATGTCGTGGGCGATTTGGGTTTTGAGGGCGTCGAGGCTGGCGAACTTCTGCTCGTCGCGGAGTTTGCGGGCGAAGGTGATTTCCAGTTCCTGGCCGTAGAGGTCGCCGGTGAAGTCGAGCAGGTGAACCTCGACCCGCAATTCGGGCGTGGGACTTTTCAACGTCGGGCGGTGGCCGATGTTCAACACGGCGCGGAAACTCTTTCCACCAACCGCTGCGTGTGCGGCATAAACGCCGTTGGGTGGGCGCAGTAAACCCATCGGGTCGAGGTTCGCGGTGGGGAAACCGAGTTTGTGCCCCATTTGGTCGCCATGGATTACGAGGCTGGAAAACGAATAAGCACGTCCCAACATCTGGCTGGCAGCATCAAAATCACCGGCGCGGACGGCTTCACGGATGCGCGTGCTGCTGACGGGTTGACCGTCGAGCGCGAGTGCGGCCATGCCGTGGACGGTGAAATGCAATTCTGCGCCGAGGCGCTGGAGGAGTTTCACATCGCCGCTGCGCTTGTGGCCGAAGGTGAAATCCGCGCCAACGCAGATGCTGTGCAACTGCCCGAGGTCGGCGGCGAGCCGGCGGATGAAGGCTTCGCCGGTCTGCTGGCTGAAGGCTGCGTTGAAATGGAGGAGCAGGAGCGCATCCGGCCCGAGCGCGGTGATGGTGCGGAGTTTTTGCGGCAGCGAATGGATCATCGGCGGCACGCGGGCGGGCGCGATGACGGCGTTGGGGTGGCGGTCGAAGGTGACGACGAGCGCGGCGGCTTCGTGCTGGCGGGCGTCGGAAACGGTCTGGCGGATGATCTGCTGGTGGCCGAGATGCACGCCGTCGAAGACGCCGATGGCCAGGCAGACCTTGCGCCCGGCGGCGAGTTCGGTGGCGGCGTGGATGACTTTCATCGCAACCTGATTTTTACGCGCCAGCGGCGAGTTTCAAGAACGGAATCACCCGCGCCTCGAGTTCGGCCCGGGAAAGTTTCACAAGGTCCTCGAGCGGGATGGCGTCGGCGACGTCGAACTTGCCGGAAACGGCGCGGCGGAGTTCGGTGAGATGCGCGCCGCAGCCGATTTTCTGGCCGAGGTCGTGCGCGAGGCTGCGGACATAGGTGCCCTTGGTGCAGGCGACGCGGAAGCGGGCGAACGGCGCGGTGTAGTCCGTGAAGCGGTAGGTGTAGATGTGGATGAGCCGCGGCTCGCGTTCCACCTCGATGCCCTTGCGGGCGAGTTTGTAGAGCGGCACGCCGTCCTTCTTGATGGCGGAAACCATCGGCGGCAACTGCATCTGGTCGCCGACGAAGGTGTCGGCCAGCACGTCCAACTGCGCGACGGTCAGCGGCGGTACAGGCTTGGTCTCGAGGATTTCGCCGTCGCTATCGTAGCTGTTCGTCGTTTCGCCGAACTTCAGCGTGCCTTCGTAGACCTTGTCGTCGCCCATGAGTTTCTCGGAGAGCTTCGTGCCGCGGCCGAGAACGATGATGAGCAGGCCGGTGGCGTTCGGATCGAGCGTGCCACAGTGGCCGACTTTGCGGATGCCGAACTGACCGCGCATCACGTCCACGACGTCGTGCGAGGTTGGGCCGGCGGGTTTGTCGATGAGCAGGGCGCCGTCGAGGGCGGTGAATTCTTGCATGGCGAAGGTTATTTCGCGCCGTTCAGCGCCTTTTTGATGGCGGCGACAACGCGGCGCTGCACGGCGAGGGGCTTGCCGGGAATCCGCGCGCCCGCGGCGGCGGAGTGGCCGCCGCCGCCGAATTGCGCGGCGATGTCGCTGACGTTGACCTTGGCGCTCTTGGAGCGGAGGCTGATGCGCGTGAGTTCGGGTTTGAGCTCCTCGAAGACGCAGGCGACGACGACGGGCTCAATGGCGCGGACGTGGTCAATCAGCCCCTCGGTGTCGTTGCTCTCCGCGCCGGTGCGCGCGAGGTCGGCTTTTTTCAGCCAGAAGTACGCGATGCGGTCATCGGCGGTGAGCTTGAATTTGCTGTAAACGTGTTTTAGCAGCCGGACGCGGGAGAGGGGGTAGCTTTGATAGACCTCGTGGCAAATCTGGGCGAGGTTCGCGCCGCTGGAGATGAGTTCGGCGGCGGTGTGCAGCGTGCCGGGGCGGGTGCTGGCGTATTGGAACGAGCCGGTGTCGGTGGAGACCGCCGTGAAAAGGCTGTTCGCGATCGGCTCGGTGACGGGCCAGCGGGCGACTTTCAGGAGGCGGTAGATGAGTTCGCCGGTGGAAGGCTCGCGGGCGGAGACCCAGTTGAAATCGCCGTAGCGGGTGTTGCTGACGTGGTGGTCGATGTTGATGAGCAGGTCGCGCTCGTTGACGCACGCGGCGACGGTGCCGAGGCGTTCGTAGCTGGCGCAGTCGGTGGCGATGACGCAGTCGAACTTGCGGCCGGGCCGCGGCTTTTGGAACAGGCCGTCGGGGTCGAGGAACTTCAATTTCTGCGGGACGACGTCCTCGTTCCAGACGGTGACCTGTTTGCCCTCGTTGCGGAGGGCGAGGGCGAGGCCGAGCTGGGAGCCGATGCAGTCGCCGTCGGGGCGGATGTGGCCGACGATGCAGATATTCTTGCTCGCGCGGATGGCGTCGAGGATGCGGCCAATGATCTTGGGGGTGCTTTTCACGCTTCGGGTTTCGGCGCGCCGGTGGCGGCGGGCGGGTCAGGGGGAGCCGTCTTTTCCAAGTCTTCGATGATCTGGAGGATCTTGTTGCCGCGCTCGAGGGAGTCGTCCACGACGAACTTGAGAGTGGGGGTGTATTTGAGGACGACGGCCTTGCCGACGATGTTCTGGATGCGGGCGCGGCGTTGGTGGAGCAGGGCGAGGCCGTGCTTCTGCTGGGCGGCGCTGCCGAGGATGCTGACGTAGACGGTGGCGGATTTCATGTCGCCGGCGACGACGACGTCGTTTACGGTCAGGAGGCCGGCCTCGCTGACGAGGAATTCGCGGCGGACGGCTTCGCCGATCTCACGTTTGAGGAGTTCGCAGACGCGCTGTTGGCGGACAGAGGACATGGAATTTCAAATTTTCGATTTCCAACCGGCGATCGGAAATCGGCAATGCTTAAAGTTTCTGCGCGGTCTTTTCGATGGAGTAGCTTTCGATGGTGTCGCCGACTTCGAGGTCGGCGAAGCCTTCGACGCGAATGCCGCATTCCATGCCGGCGCGGACTTCGTTGACTTCATCCTGAAAGCGCCGGAGCGACTGGACGACGCCTTCGTAGACGAGCTCCTTGCGGCGGCGCACGCGGACCTTGCCTTTGGCGATGCGGCCGCTCGCGATCATGCAGCCGCCGACGGGCACACCCTTGGACAATTCAAAAATCTTCCGCACTTCAGCGACGCCGGTGACGACTTCCTTGAGGATGGGGTCGAGCAAGCCGGCCATGGCTTCCTTCACTTGGTCGATGAGTTCGTAGATGATGGCGTAAAGTTTGATCTGCACGCCATCGCGCTTGGCGCGGTCGTTCACGCCGCTGTCGATGCGGGTGTGGAAGCCGAGGATGACGCCCTGCGAGGCGGAAGCGAGGGCGACGTCTGATTCGGTGATGGTGCCGACGGCGCTGTGGATGACTTCGAGGGAGACCTTGGGGCTTTCGATTTTCTTGAGCGCCTCGACGATGGCTTCGACGGAGCCCTGGGTGTCGGCTTTGACGACGAGCTTGAGGACCTTGGCGGAGTTGGAGTCGAGGGTGGCGAAAAGGTTTTCGAGCGTGACCTTGGCGCGGGCTTCCTGCTGGCCGGCGGTGCGGGCGGCTTGGGTGCGTTCCTCAGCGAGGTCGCGGGCGGCCTTCTCGTTTTCGACGACGATGAATTCGAGCCCGGCTTCGGGGACGCCGTTGAGCCCAAGCAATTTGACGGCAACCGAGGGTCCGGCTTCCTTGAGGCGCTTGCCCTCTTCGTTGATGAGGGCGCGCACTTTGCCATAATGCTTGTCGCACAT
Organism: Verrucomicrobiales bacterium; assembly: GCA_017853785.1. Lineage (GTDB taxonomy): Bacteria > Verrucomicrobiota > Verrucomicrobiia > Limisphaerales > JAFMIX01 > JAFMIX01. The sequence goes on along the minus strand of JAFMIX010000125.1, from coordinate 1,215 downwards.
GATGATGTCGCCGACGCGCAACGTGCCTTTGCGGACGAGCACGGTGGCGGTGGGACCGCCGGGTTCGAGGCCGGATTCGATGACATTGCCCTTGGCCTTGCGGTCCGGGTTGGCCTTGAGCTCCAGCAGGTCGGCCTGGAGCAGAATCATTTCCAGCAGCTTGTCCACGCCCTGCTTGGTGAGTGCGGAGGTTTCGACGAAAATGGTGTCGCCGCCCCAGTCGTCGGGCACGAGGCCTTTTTCCTGCAACTGCTGGCGGACTTTCAGCGAATTCGCGTTGGGGTGGTCAATCTTGTTGACGGCGACGATGATGGGGACTTTGGCGGCTTTGGCGTGGTTCAGGGCTTCGAGCGTCTGCGGCATGACGCCGTCGTTCGCGGCGACTACGAGGATGACGATGTCGGTGACGTTCGCGCCGCGGGCGCGCATGGCGCTGAAAGCCTCGTGGCCCGGCGTATCGAGGAAGGTGAGCTGCTGGATGTCCTTCTTGCGTTCGGGGTGCGGAAAGGAAATCGTGTAGGCGCCGATGTGTTGTGTGATGCCGCCGGCTTCGCCGGCCGCAACGCTCGCAGTGCGGATGACGTCGAGCAGGGAGGTTTTACCGTGGTCCACATGGCCCATGATGGTGACGATGGGCGCGCGGGGCTTGAGTTGCTCGGGTTTGTCCTCGATGTCCACTTCGACCTTCTGCACGGGGACGTGGACGACGCCCTGGCCTTTGGCCCGTTTTTCGACTTCGAAGCGGAATCCGTATTTGCCGCAGATGCGCTGGGCGATGGCTTCCTCGATGGCCTGATTGACGTTGGCGAAGACGCCGGCTTCCATGAGGTCGGCGATGATCTTGAACGGTTTTTGTTTAAGCTGCTCGGCGAGGTCGCGGACGACGATGGGGGGCTTGATGGTGATGACCTTGGCGTCGGCGGGCAGGGCGATCCTGGGGCTGGCGGGTGCCGCAGATTTTGCAGGCAGCGCGGAAGTTTTCTGCGGCGGACCGGAACGGCGGTCGCGATCGTTCTGCGAACGCGCGGTTTCGCCGCGCGCGCCGAATGCGCCGGGACGACCGGCGGGTAATTTTACGGAGCCGACCTTGTCGCCGGGGCGCGGGCCGGGAGGCTTCGCCAACTGGATGAAGCCGACTTTGTCGCCGACACGCGGGCCGGTCGGCTCAGGCGGGGACGGAGGTGCGACGGGCACGACGGGTGCGACGGGTGCGAC
>JAFMIX010000124.1 GCA_017853785.1 Verrucomicrobiales bacterium | reverse complement strand
TCACCTACGAAGCCGAGGCCGAGGAAAAAACCAGCGAAACGGTCATCCAGAAAATCTTTGATGAACTTCCCGTGCCGTGAGCAAATGAAGAATTAAGAAGGAAGAATGAAGAAACTATATTGCGAGCCGAATTTTTCCTGACGCGAAAGCGGAATTCTTCATTCTGCATTCTTCCTTCATCATTTCCCCATGATTCCCCGCGAGATTCTCAAAAAAATCCGGCAGATCGAGATTCGCACGAACCGCATCGTGACCGAATCGCTCGCGGGCGCGTATCATTCCGTCTTCAAGGGCCAGGGCATGAACTTCGACGAGGTGCGCGAATACCAGCCCGGCGACGACGTGCGCGCCATCGACTGGAACGTCACCGCGCGGATGAACCATCCGTTCATCAAGAAATTCGTCGAGGAACGCGAACTCACGCTCATGCTCGTCGTGGATGTCAGCGGCTCGGGCCTGTTCGGCTCGCGCGGTCAATCCAAGCGCGAGCTCGCCGCCGAGATCGCCTCCGTGCTCGCCTTCTCCGCCATCCGCAATAACGACAAGGTCGGCCTCATCCTCTACAGCGACGCGGTGGAAAAATTCATCCCGCCGCGCAAGGGGCGTGGCCATGTGCTGCGCGTCATCCGGGAAGTTTTGTTTTTTGAACCGAAGCGGCGCGGCACGGACATGGTGGAAGCGCTCGAATTCATGGCGCGCGTCACGGCGCACCGCGCCATCGCGGTCGTGATTTCGGATTTCCTGACGCCGGAGGGCGCGGGCGTGCTGCCCAAGCCGATGCAGACGGCGTTGCGCATGGCCAACCGCCGCCATGACGTCGTGGCGGTGCAGATCACGGACCGTTACGAGCTGGAATTGCCCGCGCTCGGCCGGCTCGTGCTGGAAGATGCCGAGACGGGCGAGGTGGTGGAGTTGAACACCGGCAACGCCGCCGGCCGCGATGCGTTCGCGGTGCTTCAGCAGCGGAACCACGCCGACCTGGCGCGGCAGTTCCGTTCATCGGGCATTGATTCCATCCAGCTCCGCACCGACGTGCCTTACGGCGCAGCGCTGGGGAAATTTTTCGAGACGCGCGAGAAGCGGAGGTTGCGAGGCTGACATGGCGCTCATCGTTTCCAATCAAGTCCCTGCGTCAGTCCCCGCAGTATCGCCGCGCGTGGACATCCGCGACCTCAAGCCGCCGGTGGAGATTCCCAGCGGCTCCGAATGGCTCTGGGTGCTGGCAGCACTGGCCACGGCGGCGTTGCTCATCTGGCTTTTCATGCGCTGGCTCAAAAAACGCAAGGCGCAGGCGGCCATCATCCCGTTTGTGCCGGCGCACGTGCGGGCGCGGCAGCGTTTGCGTGAAGCCCTGCCGCTGATCAAACAGCCGAAGCCCTTCGTCATCGCGGTCTCGGACGCGGCGCGGGCTTATTTGGAGGAGCGATTCAACTTCCACGCACCGGAACGGACCACGGAGGAGTTTTTGCGCGAATTGAGCGCCACGGAACTGCTGGTGCAACCGCAGAAGGAAAGCCTCGGCCGGTTTCTGGAAGGCTGCGACCTGGTGAAGTTCGCCAAATATGAGCCGGGCGAACCGGAACTCCGCGAACTCTACGCCTCCGCGACGCGCTTGGTGGACGAAACGGCACCGCAGGCCCTTCCGAACTCCGAACTCCGAACTCCGGATTCAAAATGACCTTCGCGCATCCATGGCTGTTATTGCTGCTCTTGCTGCTGCCGCTCGCGGCGTGGCTCAAGGGCCGGCGCGGCCCAGCGGCGGCGTTCCTGTATTCATCGGTGAAGCTGGCGACGGGTTTGACGGGCGCAACCCGGTCGCGCGCGGGAAGTTTTCTGGCGGCGCTGCAGTGGCTGGCGCTCGTGCTGTTCATCTTCGCGCTGGCGCAACCGCGGCGCGACCGCAGCGAGACAAAGGTCACCGCCAGCGGCGTGGACATCGTGGTGGTCTTCGACATGTCCGGCAGCATGCAGTCGGAAGACTTCGAGCTGCGCGGCGAGCGGGTCAACCGCTTCAACATGGCGCGGAACGTTTTGGAAGGCTTCATCGCCAAGCGCCCCAATGACCGCATCGGGCTGGTGGTGTTCGCGTCGCAGGCTTACATCGCCACGCCGCTGACGCTCGACCACGATTTCCTGCGCCATACCCTGGACCGGTTGCAGATCGGGACCATCGATGCGAACCAGACCGCCATCGGCTCGGGCCTGAGCACCGGACTGAACCGGCTGCGCGACCTCAAATCCAAGAGCAAGATCGTGATCCTCATGACCGACGGCGTGAGCAACGCCGGCAAGATCAGCCCGCTCACGGCCGCGGACGCGGCGCGCGCCCTCGGCGCGAAAGTCTACACCATCGGCGTTGGCATGCGCGGTGAAGCGCCGATGCCGGTATTTATGGGCGGGCAAAAGGTCGGTTACCAGCCGCAAGCCGTGGACATCGACGAAGACACGCTCACGGAAATCGCGAAGCGGACGGGCGGAAAATATTACCGCGCGGATAACACGGAAAAATTCAAGGCCATCTACGCCGAGATCGACCAGCTGGAAAAAACCGCGGTGACCATCAAGCGATACGCGCATTACGACGAACTGTTTGCGTGGGCGCTGGTGCCGGGGCTGTTGTTGCTGCTGGCAGAAGTCATCCTCAGCCAGACGATTTGGAGGAAACTGCCATGAGATTGCCGATTGCCGATTGTCGATTGCCGATTGGGGGATCACTTCCCGGACGCGGTCTTACGCGAGGAGGCCATGATGGCTGTAAGCTCGTTGGCTTCCTGAAGCAGTGCGGCCAGCTTCCGCTCGGGCATAATTCCCGACTCGACCAACAGTTCCAACCACAAGGCCGTTTCATCAGCTTCCTCTTCGACCGTGCCCATTTTGGAAACAAACTCCGCCTGACTCCGCGCCCGACAACTTGCACGATAATTCGCAGCCACCGAAGTCGCGCTGCGCAGAATTTGTTTCATGATGACGCGACCGGCGTCGTCGCCCTTGGGAATTTCACGGCTCATCTTGATGATCCGCAGGGCAAAGGTTTTGGTCCGAGCTTTCAATTCAGTGGGAGTCATGGCTTGAAGCTACAAATCCAATCGGCAATCGGCAATCGGCAATCAGCAATTCGTTTATGAGATTCGAGCATCCCGACATTTTGTGGCTGCTGCTGGTCGTCGTGCCGGCGTTGCTGGCGTTTTTCTGGTGGGCGGGGCGCGAGCGGCAGCGGCTCGTCGCGCAATTCATCGAGGCGCGGTTGTTGCCGGAGTTGACGGTGGGCGTGTCGGCAGCGCGGCAGAAGCTGCGAGTGATTTTGCTCACGACGGCGGTGGCGTTGCTTGTCATCGCGCTCGCCCGGCCGCAGGTGGGTTTCCATTGGGAGGAGACCAAGCTGCGCGGGTTGGATGTGGTCGTGGCGATCGACACCTCCAAGTCCATGCTCGCCACGGACCTCAACCCCAACCGCCTCGCGCGCGCCAAGCTCGCCGCGCTCGAACTCATGCAGGTGGCGCAGTCCGATCGGCTCGGGCTGGTGGCGTTCGCCGGCGGCGCGTTCCTCCAATGCCCGCTCACGGCGGACGACACGGCGTTCCGCCAGAGCGTGGAGGCGCTGGACGTGAACATCATCCCGCAGGGCGGCACCGCCATCGCCGAGGCCATCAACATCACCTCCACCGCGTTCAAGGAAGGCGACAGCCACCGCGTGCTCGTGCTCTTCAGCGACGGCGAGGACAATGACGAAGGCGCCCTCGCTGCGGCCCGGGCGGCGGCGCAGGATGGCTTGAAAATCTTCACCGTCGGCTTCGGCACTCCGGAGGGCGAACTGTTGAACCCGGGTCTCGTCCGCGATGCGCAGGGCAGCGTGGTCAAGTCGCGGCTGAACGAAACGCTGCTGCGCGAGCTCGCCGAGACGACGGGCGGCTTCTATCTGCCGCTGCGCGGGGCGAAGACGATTGACAACCTCTACGCGCAAGGCCTCGCCGCGCTGCCGAAGACCGAGCAGTCCGCCAAGCTCATGAAGCGCTGGCACGAACGCTACCACTGGCCGCTCGGCGCGGCGATCGCGCTGCTGCTCGTCGGCATCCTGCTCCCGGAGCGCCGAGCACCGTCTCGGCAAGTTGATATGAAAGCGAAGAAACACGCCGGGTCGGAGACCGGCGCTCCAACTGCGCGGGCGATGCTGCTGGCATTTCTGCTCCTGCTGCCGGTGGCGTCCGCGTCCGCTTCCCCGCGCAGTGCGGCGAAGGATTATCGCGCGGGCAAGTTCACCGCCGCGCTCGCGGAATACGAGAAGCTCATCGCGCAGGACAAGCAGGGCGATTTGCGGCTGCAGTTCAACGCCGGCGCGGCGGCCTACGGCGCGACGAATTACGACGCGGCCATCCGGCATTACACGGCGGTGCTGCCCGCGCGCGACGTGAAGCTGCAGCAGGCCGCCTATTACAACATCGGCAACGCACTCTTCCGCCAGGGCCAGGCCGCGAAGGATTTGGATGGGATGCAGGAGCAATGGGAGGCGGCGATAAAATATTACCAGAACGCCGTCACGCTGGACAAGACGGACGCGGACGCCGCCTACAATCTGGCGTTCACCAAGCAGTGTGTGCAGCAGATCGTGGCCTTGCGCGAGGCCGCGCGGCGCGCCCGGGAAGCGGCGGACAGCGCCACGCGCCAGCGTCGTTATCACGAGGCGCTGGAAATCATCCAGCAGGTTTTGCAGAACAACCCGGCGGCGAAACAGTTCGAGGACTTCGCCAAGAAACTGAAGGACATTGATGACATCGTCACGCCCAAGACTCAACAACCTCAATAGCCGCATGCCCATGACGCGGATTTTGATGGGTGCAACCTCACTTTGGTTGGGGATGCTGTTGCTAACCGCAACGGTGGCCAGCGCCGTGACTCCGGAAGATTTCTTCCACGGCGGCGCGATGAATTATTTCTCCAACAACATTCCGCAGGCGTTGACCGTGGTGACGAATGGCCGCGCGCAGTTTCCCGGCGACGAGAAGCTCAAGAAGCTGGAAGAGTTGCTCATGCAACAACAGCAGCAACAACAGCAAGACCAGCAACAACAGGAACAGGACAAGAAAGAGCAGCAACAGCAGGATCAAAAAAACCAGCAGCAAAAAGAGCAGCCGAAGGAGCAGCAACAATCCAAACAGGACAAGCCCAAGCCCGAGCAGCAGAAGCCACAGGAAGCGAAGGCACAGCCGGCGGGCCAGATGACGCCGGAGCAGGCCAAGCGTTTGCTGGACGCGCAGAAGGGCGAGGAATCCGCGCTGGTCTTTCGCCCGCCGGAGAAGCCTAAGGAAAACGGCAAGCCGGTGAAGGATTGGTGATGTTCGGAGCGCCGATCTCCGGCCCGGCGTGATGACGTCCTGTTGATGGCCAAGTTTTCAGCCCGAACTGCAAAGCCATGACCTGCCACAGCTATCGGCTCTTGGCTAACAATGCAACTTTGAGAATCAAATCTTGACCGCCAGCCCCGCCGCCTTTGCCATCCGCTTTTGCCGCTCGTCGAAGGTGAGAAACTGATCGCAGCCGAGTTCCAGTGCTGCCGCGACATGGAACAAATCCCCGCTCCGGCAACCCAAGGTTTCCGAATGGGCCGCGCCCAGCTTCTCCGCTTCGCGCAACGTGGCCACCCAATCCACCGGCGTATGCTCCAGCAAAGTCTCATCCTGCAAGTCCACTTCCAACTGCTTCAGCTGCGTCTTGCTCTGCGGCACGTCAATCAGCTTGTGAAATACCGCCAGCCGGAGCGCGTTGCGGACTTCCAACCGGTGCCAGGGCGTGAAGGGCAGAGGCGCACCATGCCGTTGCATGAAGGCCACTGCCACGGGGGAGCTTTCCTGCTGGAGATACAACGCCACGATGAAGCTGGCGTCCGCGTAAGGTTTCAATAGTCACCTCGGCTTTCATCCAGCACCGACCGCACCGCCTTGTCGGAAATCACTTTTCGGCCAAATACCTTTTGCAGCCGGCCGCCAATGTCCGGCATCGGGCGGGCGTCGGGCTTGTGGACGTCTGCCGGCATCATACGCGCCACCGTGCGCCGGTGCTTGGTGATGGCGACTTCCTCGCCGTTGGCAACCCATTCCAGAATTCGGTTCAAATCGTGCCGCACGTCTCGGATTGATGCTGTTCTCATGTGTCACATAATGTGTCACGAACCCCAGCCAGTCAAATCCATTCCCTCATCGTGAACAGACTTCGCCGCCTCCATTCTGGCGTTCACCAAGCAGGGCGTGGCGCAGCTTGTGGCGTTGCGCGAGGCGGCTATCGGCTATTTTGGTTGATGGTTATTGGCCATCTTCCATCTTCCACCCTCTATCGACTCTCAACCAACAACTCCCCCCCCCTCCTCCCCCTCCCCGTCCGGTCTTTTTAATTTTTTATTTTGAATTGC
>JAFMIX010000123.1 GCA_017853785.1 Verrucomicrobiales bacterium | reverse complement strand
GCACTGAGCAATACAGCGATGAGGATTTTCATGGGAACAACCCGCCTATCCGGTGGCTGGCCCCGCAGCCAGACAAGTTACGAGAAAGCTCAGCATGCTGCGCGAAGGCAGATATTCTCAGATCAACCTGCCCCGCGTCTTTCCGGGTGGAATAATCAAAAAGCTTTCAGCTTTTGCAACGTCTGTGCCACGGTCTGCTTCAGCGCTGAGTCGGGCAGCTGCGAATTGAGTTCGTTCAGCAACGCGATCCGGCTGGCGATGACCGCAGGGTCGCTCGGCGGCGGTGCTTGGAACGGGCCCAAATTGCCTCCAGCCAGCATCTGGACATAGGCGGCGCGCGGGCGGGCGGTGACAGTCCCCGAGCTTGCAGGCTGAGTGCTGTTGACGATCCATTCCTTGAAAATCTGGTTCGCTTCCGCGCTCGCACCGACGTAGCTGAAGGTCATGCTGGCGATGCGGTTCTGGTCTTCCGCCGCGGCGGTGGAATAAACCCTAGCGAGAGCGGGCACCGCTTCCGCCTTCATTGTGTTGACGAGATATTTGGCGGCATCGAGATTGAGTCGCCCGTCTTTCATAAGTGTGGATTGCGCGGTGGCGACTTGGGAATTATCGCCGTGTGCACCGAGCAGGTTGTAAATGTAAGCGTCGCGGTTCTGATCCAGAGGGCTCGTCGCGTCGCTCGGAGCTGGACTGCCGGCCAGACGTTGCGCGGCGGCAAGGCCGACGGCGGTGTATTTTCCAGGGGAAAGTTTTTCCAGCACCTGCGTGATGTAAGCGACTTCCACCGCGCGATCAGTGCCGGTCAACATCACCAAGAGGACGCCCTCCGCCTGTTCAGTGCCGATAGATTTCAGGACATCCACCAAAGCCAGCCGGAACGACGGCGGCAACACCAGCCCGCTGAAAATCGGTTGCCCGGAACGCCAGTTCCAGAACGGCAGACTCGAGGCGGGAGTGCGGTTTTCTTCCATCAGGTAGTCAAGGTCTTTGCCTTGGGCGAGGACTTCGGCGATGGGTCCGACCGCCGGATTGCCGATGTCCGCGAGACATTCGAGGTGATGCACGATTTGGCGAATGACCCGCGCGGGGTCTTTGGTGGCGGTCGGATTCAACTCGGTGAGCTTGCGCAAGCTATCCTGCGCCGAGATTGTCAGGCTCGCGGACGGGGCAACCGCCACCGGGGTGTTCTTGGTCGGGGTCGCCGAGGCAGGAGCTTTTGTAATCGTGAGGTATGCAGCAGCAAAACCCACGATGACACCACCGATGAGGGACAGGAAAATTTTCATAATTAATTTCTGAACCGAGCTATAGTTACCTGCTTTTGGCTCAAGTTATCAAGCTTTCAGCTTTTGATTATAACACCACCCCGCCGTAAAAGTTCCGCGATGATAGGCGGCAATTGCTCCAGCAGATATTCCACCTCGGCCTCGGTGCTGTAGCGGCCAAGGCTGAAACGGATGCTGCCCCGCGCCCGTGCCGCGCTCAATCCCATGGCAGTCAAGACGTGCGACGGCTCCAACGACCCTGTCGTGCAAGCCGAGCCGCTCGAGGCGCAGATACCGACGTGGTCGAGCCCCTTCAGGATGTCCCCAGCTTCAAGGCCGCCAAAGGAAATATTGCTAGTATTAGCCAAGCGTGCCTCGCGATCGCCGTTGCGCACGGTGTCGGGAACGGTCTTGAGGATGCCGTGCTCTAGCTTGTCCCGTAATTGCCGCAGCCGCGTTGTTTCGCCCTTCAGATGCGCGAGGGTCAACTCGGCCGCCCGCCCAAAACCGACGATGTCCGCCACGCTTTCCGTGCCGCCGCGCCGACCGCGTTCCTGGCCTCCGCCGATGATGTAGGGCTGGTAGCGCGTGTGGTGTTTGATGTAGAGCGCCCCGATGCCTTTGGGCGCATGCAACTTGTGCGCGGAGAGCGAGAGGAAATCCACCTCGATGTCCTTCACATCCAGCTTCAGTTTGCCCGGGACCTGCACGGCGTCGGTATGAAACGGCACGCCCTTGCTGCGGCAGATGGCGGCTATTTCTTCGATGGGGAAAATCACCCCGGTTTCATTGTTTGCCCACATTACGGAGACGATGGCTGTGTCCGGGCGTATGGCTTTTTCCAGCAGGTGAATGTCCAAGGATCCGTCTGATTCCACCGGCAGCAGCGTCACGTCAAACCCCAACTTCTTCAGGTGTGCGCCGAACTTGAGGTTCGCGGAATGTTCCACCGCCGTCGTGACGACGTGCCGCTTGGCCGGATGCGTGACGAGCGCGGAATGGATCGCTGCGTTGTTGCTCTCCGTGCCGCAGCTCGTGAATATGATTTCGTTCGGGTCGGCATTGATGAGCGCGGCCACCTTTTCCCGGGCCGCTGCGATGGCTTTGGTCAATTGATGGCCAAACCGATACGAACTCGAGGGATTACCCCAATGCTCCGTGAAAAACGGCAGCATCGCCTCCACCACCTCCGGCGCGACGCGCGTCGTGGCGTTGTTGTCAAAATAGCAAAACTTGGACTGGCTCATGGACTTGCCGCCCTTTTGGCGGGCGGCGATAGTACGCAAAGGAAGCGGGCTTGGAAAAGTGTTTTCATCCGGTGTCACTTCCGGCATCCTCGAACTTCTGAAGTATTTGGTTGACCAATGACCGGAAACCAAACAGAATAGCTACCTAAGCAAGTTACTTATGATTAAATCTGCAACCGACAGCAAGGCCGCCAAACCCTTGTCTCATAATGAAGTCATTAAAGAGGCTATTCCCACTTTGGCTGGCACCATCGCCGCCACTATCGCCAGCGGCTCGGATCACTTTTCCGATGACGACAACCAATTTCTGAAATTCCACGGTAGCTATCAGCAGGACGACCGCGACCAGCGCAAAGTCGGAAAGAAATACATCATGATGATCCGCGGCCGGATCCCCGGCGGCGTGATGACGCCCAAGCAATGGTGTGTGTTCGACGACCTCGCCACAAAATACGGCAACAACACCCTCCGCATCACCACGCGCCAGAGCATCCAGTTCCACGGGGTTGTGATGTCCGGCCTGCGCCCCCTTGTGAAGGCCATCAACGAGTCGTTGCTCTCCACGCTTGCAGCTTGCGGCGACGTAAACCGCAACGTCCTCGCCCCGCCCACACCTGCCTACACGAAGGCGCGCGAAGATGTGTTCCGCGATTGCCACAAAGTCGCGCTCGCACTCGCGCCCCAGACCAAAGCATATCACTCCATTTGGATTGACGGCGTGCAGCTCGACAACGATGCGGCGGAAAACAAGAACTTCGTTGACCCGCTCTACGGCAAAACCTATCTGCCGCGCAAATTCAAGATCGCCTTTGCCATTCCGCCGGCGAACGATCTGGACATCTTCACGAACTGCCTCGGCTTCATCGCCATCATCGAGAATGACAAACTCATCGGCTACAACCTCTGCGTCGGTGGCGGACTCGGTCGCAGCCACGGCAACGAGCAGACCTACCCGCGCCTTGCGGACGTCATCGGCTTTTTCACGCCGGATAAAGTCGTGGACGTGGCGAAGGCCGTGCTGACCATTCACCGCGATTTTGGCGACCGCACCGACCGCAAACACGCGCGCCTCAAATACGTCGTCGCCGAACGCGGCGTGCAGTTCATGCAGGACGAAGTGAACCAGCGCGCCGGCATCACGCTCGCGCCCGCCAAGCCGTATCAATTCACGACCATGCAAGACTTGCTCGGCTGGCGCAAAGCCGTGGACGGCTCCTGGTTTCTCGGCCTGTTCGTCAACATGGGCCGCGTGAAGGACGCGCAAAAAACCGCGTTGCGCCAAGTCGCGGAGAAATTCCCGAACCTCGAATTCCGGCTTACCGCGAACCAGAACGTCATCCTCGCCAACGCCAGCGACGCCGACAAAACCGCCATCACCGCCCTGCTCAACGCCGCCGCTGTGAAGACCGACAACCAGACCACGATTTTGCATGCCGCCTCGATGGCTTGCCCGTCGCTCCCGACCTGCGGCCTCGGCCTCGCGGAATCCGAGCGTTACCTGCCCGGCCTCATCGACCGCATCGAGAAGGTCGCCGCCGACCTCGGCCTCGGCAGCGAGGAGATCATCATCCGCTCCACTGGCTGCCCGAACGGTTGCGCGCGGCCCTACATTGCCGAGATCGCGTTCGTCGGCAAGGCGCCGGGCCGCTATCAAGTCTGGCTCGGCGGCAACGCCTCCGGCACGCGCCTCAACCGCCCGTGGAAAGATGTCGTCAAAGACCCCGACATGGAAACCGAACTGCGCCCCGTGCTCGCGCGCTTCGCCAAGGAGCGCCACGCCGGCGAACGCTTCGGTGACTGGTGCGACCGCGTGTTCTTGAAGGAAGTCCCCGCAACGAATTGACCCCATGACTCCCGACCAAATCGCCAAAGCCAACGCCGAGCTGCGTTCCAAATCGCCGCTCGAAATCGTCCGCTGGGCCATCGCGCAGGCCAAGGGCCGCGCCATCGTCTCCACGAATTATCGCCCCTACGAAGCCGTCATCCTGCACCTCGCCACGCAAGCGCAGCCCGATATCCCCGTGCTCTGGGCCGACCACGGCTACAACCGTCCCGCCACCTACAAGCACGCCGAAGCGCTCAAGCGGCAACTCAAGCTGAACGTGAAGCCGTTCGTTCCCAAAATGACCGCCGCGCATTACGACGCCATCCACGGCGGCGCACCCGCACCCACGCCGGAGAACGAGGCGCGCATCCAGGAATTCAGTTCCGTGATGAAGCTCGAACCGTTTCTGCGCGGCATGAAAGAACTCGCGCCCACCATCTGGCTCACCGCACTCCGCAAGGTGCAGAACCCGAACCGCGCCGGGCTGGACATCGTCGTCGCCGACACCAATTTCAACACCATCAAGGTCAGCCCCGTGTTTTACTGGAGCGACGCGGAGATGGAAAATTATCTCCAGCAACACAACCTGCCGAACGAATGGGATTACTTCGATCCTGCCAAGGCCGATGAAAAACGCGAGTGCGGCCTGCACGCCGCGTGGGGCGGAAAGGCCGCGGCGGGGGAAGGATTTGGGAGATAGCAGTTGGAAGATAGGGCGGCAGAACCCGACTCCCATCTGCCATCTCCTATCTCCTTTTTGATTTTATGACGAGTTATCACCTAGACCACCTGCAATATCTCGAGACCGAAGCGATTCACATCATGCGCGAAGTCGCCGGCGAGTTCGAGCGCCCCGCCCTGCTCTTCTCCGGCGGCAAGGATTCCATCTGCCTCCTGCGCCTCGCCGAGAAAGCCTTCCGCCCGGCGGAAATCCCCATGCCGTTCCTCAACGTGGAAACCGGCCACGAGTTCCCCGAGCTGCTGGAGTTCCGCGACCGCCGCGCCAAGGAGCTCGGCGCCAAGCTCATCGTCCGCACCGTGGACGAAGCCATCAAGAAAGGCACCGCCCATCCCGCACCCGGCGAAATCAGCCGGAACAAACTCCAGATCCCCGTGCTGCTCGGCGCGATCGAGGAATTCCGCTTTGACTGCGCCATCGGCGGCGCCCGCCGCGACGAGGAGAAAGCCCGCGCGAAGGAGCGTTTCTTCAGTTTCCGCGACGCGTTCGGCCAGTGGGACCCCAAAGCCCAGCGTCCCGAGATCTGGAATCTCTACAACGCCCGCCTGAACTCCGGCGAGAACATGCGCGTCTTCCCGCTCTCCAACTGGACTGAGATGGACGTGTGGGAATACATCAAGAAAGAGAACCTTGAAGTGCCGAACATCTATTTCAGCCACGAGCGGGAATGCTTCCGCCGCGGCGGCCAGTGGCTGCCCGTCCCGCCCCCGCACAGCAACGCCACCAAGCCCGACCCCTTCGCCGGTGGCCGGCCCAAAGCCAACGAGCCGGTCAAGAAACTCGTCGTTCGCGTCCGCACCATCGCCGACATGATCAGCACCGGCATGATCGAATCCAAGGTCTTCAAGGTGGATGACATCATCACCGAGATCGCCGCCGCGCGCGTCACTGAACGCGGCTCCCGCGCCGACGACAAGGTCAGCGAGGCCGCGATGGAAGACCGCAAGAAGGCCGGATATTTCTAATCGAAGATGGGAGTTCGGAGTTGGGAGATCGAAAGCATGGCCGCACGGCAGACATTTGAAGATTTGGAAGCTTGGCAAGCCGCTCGCGGGCTGACGAACGAAGCTTATCGTTTGTCGCGCCACGAGCCGCTGCCGCGCGACTTCGTGCTGTGCGACCAGTTGCGCCGCGCCTCCTTGTCGGTAATGAACAACACAGCCGAAGGCTGGGAAACTCTGCCCGTCGCCGGAAAAAAGCAGTTTTACAACTGGGCCCGCCGCTCCTACGGCGAAGTCCGCTCCATGACCTGCGTTCTGCTCGATAACGGATTCATCAATGCCACCGAACAACAAGATCTGCTTTCCCGTTCAGTCCGGGCCGGCAAACTGATAAGCGGCCTCATCCGCTGATTGGACAACCGCAAATAACCCATCTCCGAACTCCGAACTTCCATCTCCAAATTTATGCATCCCATCGAATTGCTCCGTTTCAACACCTGCGGCTCTGTTGACGACGGCAAGT
>JAFMIX010000004.1 GCA_017853785.1 Verrucomicrobiales bacterium | reverse complement strand
CGACGCGGGCGTCTGGTGCGGCAGGCCGTAGATGAGGTCGAGGTTGATGGAGTTGAAGCCAAGTTCGCGCATCCAATCCATCGCCTGCTCCGTCATCTCGCGCGGTTGGATGCGGTGAATCGCCTTCTGTACCTCGGGATTGAAATCCTGCACACCCATCGACGCGCGGTTGAAACCGATCTCCTTGAGGGCGACCAGGTGCTCGCGCGTAAGCCGGCGCGGGTCAACTTCCACGCTCGCCTCGATGTCCGGCGCGAACGTGAAGTGCTTGTGGATGATCTCGCCGAGGCGGCGCAATTCGTCCGGGCGCAGGAATGTCGGCGAACCGCCGCCGAAATGAAGCTGCACGGCCTTGCGGTCCTTGTGTAGGCGCGGCGACATCTTCGCGACCTCGCGGCCGATTGCCTCGACGTAGCCCATGCCTCGATCGTGGTTGAGCGTGATGACAGTGGTGCAGCCGCAGAACCAGCAGAGGGTCTCGCAGAACGGGATGTGGAAATAGACCGAGAGGTCGCGCGGCGTGTGGTTGTTGTCCTCGATCTTGGCGGACAACTGCTCCCACGTGACGGTATCGGTGAACTTCGTCGCGGGCGGATAGCTCGTGTAACGTGGCCCGGCAACATTGTATTTCCGGACCAGGTCCAGATCTACGTTCAGCGTCTTCATTTGAAATTCTTCACGGTATCAACCAATGCCTGAATGTTCTCCAGCTTGGCCGCCGGCGTCAAACCGTGACCGAGATTGAAGATATGCCCGGGCCGGCCACGCATGGTTTCCAGAACTTTATTCGTCTCGGCAGCGACCGCTTTCGGCGTCGCTTCCGCCAACAACACGGGCGAAAGATTCCCCTGCATCGCGATATGCGCCGGGATGATTTTCCGCGCCTCAGCCAAGTCGGTCTGCCAGTCGATGCCGAGGATGTTCGCGCCGCTCGCGATCAAGTCGGGCCAGTTGCCATGCGTGCCGAGCGAGAAATGAATGACCGGAACTTTGCCGCCGAGGCTGGCGATGATTTGGTTCGTCCAGCGCCCGCTGGCTTCCTGAAATTCCGTCGGCGCGAGATGCCCGCCGTGGCTGTCGAAAATCTGCAGCGCGTCGATGCCCGTGGCGATCTGCATCTTCAGATACACAGTGACGGCGGCGGTGAGTTTCTCCAGTAGGGCAAAGAAGGTCTGCTTATCCTCGCGGAAGAGTTGCAGCGCGCGGCCGTATTTCGGCACGCTCGCGCCCTCCATCATGAACGTCGCCAGCGTCCACGGCGAGCCGGTGAAACCGAGCAGCGCGGTCTGGTCACCGAGTTCCTTGCGCAACATCTTCAGCGCCTGCTCGACGTAATTCAGCCGCTCGACGACGTGCTCGACGGAGAGCTTTTCAATGTCCGCCTTGCTGGTCACGGCGAAATCCATCTGCACGCCGCCGGTCTCTTTGAAGTGATATTTCTGCCCCATCGCCTCGGGGATGACGAGGATGTCGCTGAACAAGATTGCCGCGTCGAATCCAAACCGGCGGATCGGCTGGAGCGTGACCTCGACGGCGAGCTCCGGATTTTGGCAGAGCTGCACGAACGTCCACTTCTCCTTGAGCTTGCGATATTCCGGTAGCGCACGGCCGGCCTGGCGCATCAGCCACATCGGCGCGCGGTCCACGGGCTGGCAGCGCACGGCGTGGTTGAAGCGTTGGCGCGCGGTTAAATTGGCTGTGGTGGTCATTTCAGTTTCCGCGCAGTTGGGGCGAAAATTTATTTCGCGCCGGAGCGTCGCAGGCCCGCTTCATGTATCACAAACGGGTGGGGTTGAACAGACTTTATCCGGCGTGCCCGGGAGAAAATCCGCGCCCAGGTCCGGAGTTTGCGGCCACGGTTGCACACGGTAGAACCGCTGCGCCAGATTTGTGGCCTCCGGGTCGGTGAAGTCGAAGCCTCCCGTGACGCTCGTGAGGTTGGTCGGTTCCGACCAGTCCTGCAGATTTGGCGAGGCTAGGATGGAGAAATTGCCCCCGGCCGCACCGACGACGGATAGTTGCACCGTGTTGTCCGACAGTAATGCGAGCGCTTCAATCCGCGGCGGTGCGGGCGGCAACACCACGGTGAGCGTGGCGCCCGCGCTGGTGGCGTGGCCGGCGGGGTTGGTGAATATGGCGGTGTATTCGCCGCTGAAGTTCGGGAAAGACAATTCGCAATGGGGTTCCGGGCAGTTTTATTCCAACCGCTCTAGGCTTGGAGTCCGTCGTCTCATCGGGCAGCATTCGCGCGTGGGCAAAATTGTCGGCATAGATCTAGGTACAACGAATTCGCTCGTCGCCACGGTGGACAGCGGCATCCCGCTCGTCCTCGCGGACGTGGCCGGGCAACGGCTCACGCCGTCCGTCGTCCATTGGCCGGCGGCGGATGCGGCGGCGCTCGTCGGCCATCCAGCCAACCGCGTGCGGCTCGTGAAACCGGCGGAGACGATATATTCGGTGAAGCGTTTCATCGGCCGGCGCGGCGCGGACATTTCCGCTGAGGAACTGGCATTGACCTATCCCGTCACCGCTGCTGGCGCGGGCGTCGTGACGATTCCCATCCATGGCAGAAATTTTTCGCCGGAAGAAATCTCCGCCGAGGTGCTGAAGAAATTGAAGGGCGATGCCGAAGCCGCGCTCGGCGAATCCGTGACGCGGGCGGTCATCACGGTGCCGGCGTATTTCAACGACGCGCAGCGTCAGGCCACCAAGCGTGCCGGGGAATTGGCCGGCTTCACCGTCGAGCGCATCATCAACGAGCCGACCGCCGCCGCGCTGGCCTACGGTTTGGACAAGCTCCAGGAAAAATCCAAGATCGCCGTCTACGATCTGGGCGGCGGGACGTTCGACCTTTCAATTTTGGAACTCAACGAGGGTGTGTTCCAAGTGCTCGCCACCAACGGCAACACGCGGCTGGGCGGGGATGACTTGGACAAGCGACTGGTGGAGTTTCTTGTGGGGAAGATTCAGATTGCCAATCGTCAATCGCCAATCGCCGATCCGCAATTTCTCTCCCGCATCCGCGAAGCCGCCGAGCAGGCGAAAATCAAGCTCTCCACGGAAACCGCCGTCGAAATCGCGCTGCCGTTTCTCACGCCGGACTTTTCGTTCAGTTGCACG
This sequence comes from Verrucomicrobiales bacterium, assembly GCA_017853785.1. Classification (GTDB taxonomy): domain Bacteria; phylum Verrucomicrobiota; class Verrucomicrobiia; order Limisphaerales; family JAFMIX01; genus JAFMIX01. The sequence goes on along the minus strand of JAFMIX010000004.1, from coordinate 22,725 downwards.
CTCACGCGCACCGAGCTGGAAAATCTCACGCGCGAAATCATTCTGCGCACGCGGGCGCATTGTCTCCGTGCCTTGAGCGACGCGAGGCTGGACGCGAAGGATTTGGACCAGGTCATCCTCGTCGGCGGGCAGACGCGAATGCCGCTGGTGCGCCAGCTCGTCAGCGAATGGTTCGGCTGCGTGGACTTCGCGGAGACGCGCGGCGGCGTGCGGCTCGGCACCGAATACCACCGCGCGGATGGCCCGCAGCTCAACACCTCGCAGAATCCCGACGAGGCCGTGGCGCTCGGCGCGGCGATCCAGGCGGCGATTCTTTCCGGCGAATTCCAGAACGTGCTGCTGCTGGACGTGACCCCGCTTTCGCTCGGCCTCGAAACTTTTGGCGGCCTCTGCAACGTCATCATCCCGCGCAACTCCACCATCCCGGTGAAGGCCGGCGAGATGTTCACCACCGCGATGGATGCGCAGCGCACGATGCTCATCCACGTCCTGCAAGGCGAACGCGAACGCGCAAAGGACAACTGGAGTCTCGGCAAGTTCACGCTCGAATTCGAGGCCGCGCCGCGCGGCGTCCCGCGCGTGGGTGTGCAGTTTGAGATTGATGCGAACGGCATTTTGCATGTGCTCGCCCGCGACACCAAGACCGGCCGCGAGAAAGTCGTCGAGATGAAGTCCGCCGTGGACGTGGACGATGCGGCGGTGCAGCAGATGGTGGAGGAATCGGTGGAGCATGCCTTCGAAGATTTGGATGCGCGCCGCTGGGTGGAGGCGCAGCTCAAGGCGCACGAACTGATTGCCGCCACGCGTAAGGGGCTGGCGACCGCCGCCGCCGAACTGGAGGCGGACTCCAAAACGAAAGTGGAAGTGGCCTTGAATGAATTGGAACAAGCCGCCGCCCGCGAGCATCCCGAGACGAAGATTGGAGACGCGAAGCAACTCCTCGCCGCCTGCGCCGCGCTGGACGAAGTGACGAAGCCGCTCGCCGAGTTGCTCATGGACTTGGCGGTGGCCGCGATGCTGCGGAAGCGCGGGCTGATCCAGTAGCCACGGATGTTTCCTTGGGTTCAAGGGCCGACTTGACCGCCCCCAGGATTTGCAGGATGATACGATAGCTGTTTGGGGGCGTACTGGTTTCGACCTGAGAGATACGCCAGAGGCGGCATGCCGAGGACGGTTCGTTGGCCTCGTTAATCATCGAACCAAAAAATAACTGCTAACGAAGAATTAGCTCTCGCGGCCTAAGGCCCCGACGTTCGCCCGCTGACACCTGCTAGGCGGGACGAACGCGACAGCAGGCATGGCTGAAGGCGGAGATCGCGCGCCCAAGCCGAGAAAAATTCATGCGAACTAAGCAGTGGGACTCGAGTTCGGACGCCATCCCATAGCCGACAAAAAATTCCGGACTAAGCATGTAGTCGCAGCTGGCCTGCCTATCAGGGACGCGGGTTCAACTCCCGCCGCCTCCACCATTTCCCGAACCTGCGCCCGGCGCATCCCGCCCGGCCAAGCTTTTACCAAAACGCCGGCATGGCCGGAAAAAATTATGAAGCAAAGCAGCATCTGTTCGTCACTGGCGCTGGGGGCAACTGTCGTCGTTTTGATCTTCAACAATCAGGTTTTCGGCGCTGCCCTGCTGGCGGGTGCGCCGGTCAAACCCAACATTCTCTTTATCGCGGTGGATGATCTGCGGCCGGAACTGGGCTGCTACGGCGTGAAAGAAATCCAGAGTCCGAACTTGGACCGGCTGGCCAAGCGCGGGTTGGTATTTGACCGGGCGTATTGCCAGCAGGCGGTCTGTTCGCCGTCGCGCACGAGTTTATTGACGGGCACGCGGCCGGATACGACCAAGGTTTGGGATTTGGCTACGCACTTTCGCAAGGCACAGCCAGATCTCGTCACCTTGCCGCAATTGTTCAAGGAAAACGGTTATCACACGGCTGCGATGGGCAAAATTTACCATTCGGGTTTGGATGATGCCGCCTCTTGGTCGGTGCCGACACGGTATCCGAAGGCGCCGCATGGAGCGGGAGCGCGGGAAGTTGATCCGGACGGTCCCAAGGTGGTGTTATCCAAGAAAGGGCGGGGGGCGGTAGTGGAGCCGGTGGCGCGGCCGGACAATTCCTTGCATGATGGGGAATTGGCGGACATGGCGGTGGCCACCCTGAAGGAATTGAAAACCAAGCCGCAGCCGCCGTTCTTTCTGGCGGTTGGGTTTATCAAGCCGCACCTGCCGTTCAACGCGCCTCAAAAATATTTCGACCGTTACGACCCCGCGAAAATCCCCCTTGCCCCCAATCCATTTTATCCCGTCGGCGCGCCGAAGTATGCGGTAGTCCCCGGCGGGGAAGTTAATTCCTACTCCGGCGTGCCCGCCGAACGGCCGTTTTCCGAGGCGTTTGCGCGGAAGTTGAAGCACGGGTATTACGCCTGTGTGAGCTACATGGATGCGCAGGTGGGTCGGGTCCTGGATGAATTGGACCGCTCGGGATTGAGTTCCAACACCATCGTGATCCTTTGGGGCGATCACGGCTGGAAACTTGGCGAGCATCAGGCTTGGTGCAAACATACCAACGTGGAGAACGACACCCGCGCACCTCTGATGATCTATGTTCCGGGCATGGCCAGTTCCGGCCAGCACACGGCGGCACTGGTGGAGTTGGTGGACATCTACCCCACACTGGCGGAATTGGCAGGGCTGCCCTTGCCGAAAACGCTCGAAGGAATCAGTTTCAAACCGTTGCTGACCGACCCGCAAAAAAACTGGAAACCTGCCGCGTTCAGCCAATATCCACGCTCCACCGGCGACAAAAAACTCATGGGCTACACCATGCGCACCGACCGCTACCGCCTCACCCGCTGGGTGGAACGCGAGAATCAGCGCAAAGTGGACGCGGTCGAACTCTACGACCACCAGACCGACCCACAGGAAAACACCAACCTCGTCGCCCAAGCCGGCAATCAGGCGCTGGTGGAAAAACTCACCGCCCAATGGGAGGCTGGCTGGCGGGGCGCGCTGCCGCCAAAATGACCTCTGGCCGGGAATCGACCGTTGGTCGACGGGGTAGGGCGCGGCGTTCGGGCTAAATCCGGCTTCCTTTGCGCGGTTTCCGTTGCTATCGTGGCCCATGGCTTTTGCACAATTAGGTCTCGCACCCAAGCTCGTTGAAGGCGTCAAGGCGATGGGTTACGTCGAACCCACGCCCATCCAACTCCGCGCCATCCCGCTCATCCTCGCCGGCACGGACGTCATCGGCAGCGCCCAGACCGGCACCGGCAAGACCGCCGCCTTCGGCCTGCCCATTCTCTCCAAACTGGGCGAACACCAGCCCCGCCCGCGCGTCCTCATCCTCGAACCCACCCGCGAACTCGCCGCCCAAGTCGAGACCGCCATCCGCGACTTCGCCCGCTTTACCAACCTCAAGGTCGCCGTCGTCTTCGGCGGCGTCGGCTACGGCGCGCAGATGGACGCCCTCCGCGACGGCGTGGACATCATCGTCGCCACGCCCGGCCGTTTACTCGACCACATGGAGCGCGGCACCTGCAAGCTCGATGGCATCCGCCACCTCGTCCTCGACGAAGCCGACCGCATGCTCGACATGGGCTTCCTCCCCGACGTCCGCCGCATCGTGGAAAAATGCCCGCGCGACCGCCACACCTCCCTCTTCTCCGCCACCGTTCCGCCGCAGATTGAAACGCTCATCCAATGGGCTATGCGCGCCCCGCAGACCATCGAGATCGGCGCGCGCCGTTCCCCCGCCGAAACCGTCAAGCACGTCATCTATCCCGTCGCCGAAAGCCAGAAGAGCGACCTCCTCCGCGCCCTGCTCGACAGCGTGAATTACGACTCCGTCATCGTCTTCTGCCGGACCAAGCACGGTGCCGACCGCATCGCTGGCCTGCTCAAGCGCAACAACCACGCCGTCGCCGTCCTCCACTCCAACCGCACCCAGCGCGAACGCGAGCAGGCCCTCGAAGGTTTCCGCAACGGGCGCTTCGAAGTCCTCGTCGCCACCGACATCGCCGCGCGCGGACTGGACATCTCCAAAGTCAGCCACGTCATCAACTACGACGTGCCGCAGCATCCCGAAGATTACATCCACCGCATCGGCCGCACCGGCCGTGCCGAAGCCAGCGGCGACGCCTTTACCATCATGGTCGCCGAAGACTCCCCGCACGTCGCCTCCATCGAACGCTTCATCAGCCAGAAGATCCCGCGCGTGAAACTGGAGAACTTCAACTACAAATACACCGCCGTCTTTGAAGAAGGCAAACCCGGCCAGGCCGTCGGCCACGAACGCAAAGTCAAAGGCGTGCGCCTCAGCGGCGGCTACTACTTCGGCCCGGCCCGGCGGCGGCGGTAAACCAAGGGGCGCAGTCCCAGCCATGACCGCCGCCCGATTCATGCGCCTCGCCCTCCGGCTCGCCCGGCGCGGCTCCGGCCACACCTCGCCCAACCCCATGGTCGGCGCGGTGCTCGTGAAGCGCGGCCAGATCATCGGACGCGGCTGGCATCGCCGTGCCGGCCAGCCCCACGCCGAAATCGAAGCCCTCCGCGACGCCGCCAAGCGCTGCCATTCCCCGGGCGACGCGACGCTCTACGTCACCCTCGAACCCTGCTGCACGCATGGCCGCACGCCGCCTTGCACCGAGGCCATCATCGCCGCTGGCATCCGCCGCGTCGTCATCGGCGCGACCGACCCCAACCCGAACCACGCCGGGAAAGGTTTCAAAATCCTCCGCCGCGCCGGCATTGAAGTCGTTCACGGCGTTCTCGCCAACGATTGCGCGCAACTCAACGAAGCTTTCAACCACTGGATTGTCCGCCGCACGCCGTTCGTCACCGTCAAAGCCGCGATGACGCTCGACGGCAAGATCGCCACCGCCAGCGGCGAATCCAAATGGATCACCGGCGAAAAGGCCCGCGCGTTCGGGATGAAACTGCGCCACGGCAGCGACGCCATCCTCGTCGGCGTGAACACTATTCTGGCGGACGACCCGAGCATGACAGCTCGTGGAGTCCAAGGTCCAAAGTCCAAAGTCCAAAGTCATCGCTTGCGCCGCATCGTGCTGGATTCGCTGGCGCGCACGCCGCTCTCCGCCAAGGTCGTGAGTGACGAACACGCCGCGCTCACCACCATCGTCGTAGGCCCGCGCGCCCCCAAGCACCGCGTCGCCGCGCTGGCCCGGCGCGTGAATGTGCTCGTCGCGCCGTGTTCCAAATCGCCAATCGCCAATCGCCAATCGGCAATTGATTTGCGCTGGCTGCTCAAAAAACTCGGCGCACAAAACGTCACCAGCTTGCTCGTCGAAGGCGGCGGCGAGGTCAACGCCTCATTTCTGCTCGGCGGTTTGGCGCAGCGCGTGGCGTTTTTTTACGCGCCTAAGATTCTCGGCGGCCGCGATTCCCGCAAAGCCGTCGCCGGCGACGGCGCGCGGAGCTTGAGCGAGGCGATTCAGCTGCGCGAAATCCAGTGGCGGAAGCTCGGCGCAGATTTGCTGCTGACGGCGCGAGTTGATTGAGGATGCCGCTGCGGTTCGCGATTCCTGCCAGCGAATAGTTGCTTGATTACTTGCCGTGTGCCGCCGAAGGGTCGCGGTATTGGTAGAAGGCCGCCACCGCGCTGAAGAGGATCGCGACCACGAACGACAGCCCCGCATAGAGAAAAAAGCGGCCGGAGGTGACCGATTCCTCGCCGCCCGCGCCGCCCGCCGAGAATTTCGTGATGCCCGCCACGAGCAGATTCCCCAACGTGACCGTCAGCAGCCAGAAGCTGATGATGAGGCTCTTCATCTCCTTCGCGGCTTCGCGGAAGGCGAACTCCAGTCCGGTCGTCGAGACGAGCACTTCGGCGGCGGTCAGCACGAGGTAGGGCAGAATCTGCCACGCGACGGACAACTGCGCGCCCGTTTCGATGCGCTGTTGCAACGCGGCCACGATGACGTAGGAGAACGCGCCCAGAAACATCCCGTAGCTCATGCGCCGGAGCGGCGAAGCCAGCTTGCCCAGGCGGGGGTAGATCAGCAGCGTCAGGATTGGCACGAGAATCATCACCAAGAGCGGATTCGCCGATTGCATCTGCTCCGCCCCGATGTGCAGGCCGAACAATTCGAACGGCTGCATCTTGCCGCCTTGCAACACCCATGTGGAATTCGTCTGGTCAAACAACGACCAGAACGGCGGCACGAGCGCGAAGATGCCGAGGATAGGCAGGACGGACTTGGCCGCGTCCACTTCCACGGCGGTGAACCGTTGGCGCGCGCCGCTCCAGAAATCCTGTCCCGGCACTTTCGGGTTGGTGAGCGCGTGCCAGAAGACTTTGAAGAAGCCCGCCGTCTTCGTCTCGCGGCTGGGCGGCACGCGGACGTAATGTTTTGTCCCCAGCCAGAACACGAACGTCGCGAGGGCCATGAAGATGCCCGGCACGCCGAATGCCCAACTGTAGCCGTGATGGTTCTTGATCCACGGGATCACCAGGAACGAGAAGAACGAACCGAGGTTGATGCTCCAGTAGAATGCGCCGTAGGCTTTCTGCAGCAGATGCGATTGTTCCGGCGCGAATTGGTCGCCCATGAACGCCGACACGCACGGCTTGATGCCGCCCGAGCCGAAAGCGATGAGTGCCAGGCCGGCGAAGAGACACCATAGTTTGCCGTCCACGCCGCCCACGAAATCGCTGCACGCCAGCACGCCGTGACCCGCGCAGTAGAAGAGCGACACCCAGAGGATGGTGTGGTAGCGGCCGATGAGCTTGTCTGAGAGCCACGCCCCGAGCAGCGGCATGAAGTAATTCGCCGCGACGAAAGTGTGGATGATCTCCGTGGATCGGTCCGCTGATTGCCCCAAGCCGCCCTGTAACACCGCGCCGGTGATGTAGCCCGCGAGGATGCTGCGCATCCCGTAATAACTAAACCGCTCGCAGGCTTCGTTGCCGATGATGTATTTGATCTGCTGCGGCCAGCGGGTCACGGGATTTGACATGGCGGGAGTATTCCGAGGCGGAAAGGAATTTCAACGAGAAACTCGTGCCGCGATATCTCCAGATCACTTCCCAATGCCGAGCTTTTTGAGAAACGGTTCCAGTGCGCGCGGGCGGCCTAGGAATTTCTCGATGGACACATTCGCGTCGCGCGAACCGCCCGGCTCGTAGATTTCTTTCCGCAAGCGCATCCCCGCCGCTTGGTCGTAGAAGCCGTCGGGCGCGGTCTGGAACACGGTGGCCATGTCATCGGAGATGGCGTCCGCCCAGGCGTAGCCGTAGTAGCCGGCGTCGTAGCCCATCAGGTGGCCGAAGTAGGCCACGAACGCCGTGTCCGCCGGCACGGGTAGGAAGACCTCGCTCAAAGTTTTGTTCGAGAGTGGCAGGGCTTCGCTTTGGTTCGCGGCGTTGATCTGCGTGTGCAGGGTCAGGTCGGTGAGGCCGAAGGAGAGTTGGCGGCGGTAGCGCGTGCCTTCGGTGGCGAGCTTGGCTTCGTGGAGTTTGGCGAGGATTTCGGCGGGAATCTTTTTGGACGGGTCGCGGTAGTCGGCGGCGAAGCTGTCCAAAACTTTCTTGTCCCAGACCCAGTTCTCGAGCATCTGCGAGGGGGCTTCCACGAAATCGCGCGGCACGCTCGTGCCGGAGTAGCGGGCGTATTGGGCGCGGGTCAGGATGGAATGCATGGCGTGGCCGAACTCGTGGAAGAGTGTCTCGACATCGCTGTGCGAGAGGAGCGAGGGTTTGTCCGGGGTCGGCGCGGGGAAGTTGCAGACGAGGGAGACGGTCGGGCGCTGGTATTTTCCGTCGGGCAACCGCTTGCCGTCAATCAGGCCGAATTGCGCGAAGTGGTGGTATTTGCCTTCGCGCGGGAACATATCGAGGTAGAAGAGCCCGAGCGGTTCGCCAGTCTTGGCGTCGGACACGGCGTAGAGTTGGAGGTCGGCGACCCATTTGTAGGGCGGCTCGACCGCTTCAAACTTCAGCCCGAAGATGTGCTGGTAGATGGTGAACATCCCGTCGAGCACGCGTTGGTAGGGGAAATAGACGCGCAACTGCTCGGCGTCCACGTTGTATTTCTCCTTCTTCAACTGGTTCGCGCAATAGCGCCAGTCCCAGGCGTTGAGCGTGGCGTTGGAGTCGCCGGTCTCGCGTGCTTTGATTTTGCGATACTGGGCGAGTTCCGCGTCGAACTTCGGCTGCAACCCGGTCTTCAAATCCTCGAGGAACTTGATGGCGGTGGCGGCGTTCTTGACCATCTTGACCTCGGTCTGAAAATCGCCCCACGTCGCGTAGCCGAGTTTCTTGGCGATGGTGTCGCGCAGGACGAGAATTTTTTCCAGCAAAGGAATATTCTGTTCGCGGCAGAGATTGTTCTGGGCGAGGAAAAGTTTTTTCCGCGTGGCTTCGGCCTTGGCGTTGTCCATGACCATGATGTAGTGCCAGGTGATGTTCGCCTTCACTTCATATTCGCCGTTGGTTGCGATCTGCTCCAGGAAGCTGTCCGGGCAACCGGCAAGCTCGGCCTTGGAGAAGCGCAGGGGCAGTTGGGCCTTGGTGATGTTGACCTCGTAGTCGGTGGCAAGCTTGGCGAGGTCCTTGCGCAGGCGTTCCACCTCGTCGCGCTCGGCCTTGGGGAGCAGAAAACCGCTGCGGCGATAATCGCGCAGGCAATCCTCGAGCAGCTTGGCGTCCTCGCCGGCGAGCTGCGGCTTGGTGTCGGCGTAGGCCTGCACCGCGCGGTAAACGTCCTCGCGATAATCCAGCCCCACCGCCCAGTCCTCGAGTTCCTTGATGGCGTCCGTGGCGGCTTCGCGCAACGCGGCGTCGGTGCTGGTTTCCTTGATCAAGTGGAGGCGGCTCGAAATCAGGCCGGTGTGGAAGCTCATGTCGTCGAGCGCGCGCAAGGTGTTGGCGAAAGTCACGCTCGCCGGCGGCAACGCGCCGATGCAGTCGAGCGCGGCGTTGCCTTTGGCGATGGCCTGTTTCGCGGCGGCGGCGATGCCGTTGGTGGTGGTCTCAAATGGCGGCAGGGCGACGACGGCGTTGAACTTGGCGGCGCGGGCTTGGAATTCTTTCATGAAATCAGTTTTGGCGGCGGGCGATGGTGTAATATTGCTGCGAGCGGGATGCCGGCAGGCGGTGAGCAGGGAAAGCGAAATCAAACAACTGGCGACAAGGGCGGAACGCATGGCGGGAAATTAGCGGCAAACCTCGTCGGTTCAAGCCGGATGTTGGCCGGCGCGGCAAAAATTTTCCCCGGAAGGCTTTCCCTTGCCCCGCCGCATTGCTATGCTCCGGTCTAATTATGGGTTTGCAAACATCTTCACCGCGCCAGAGAAAATTGCTCGTCGCCAACCGCAGCGAAATCGCCATCCGCGTCTTTCGTGCCGCCACCGAGCTGGGCTTCCGCACCGTCGCCATCTACGCGCAGGAAGACCGCCTTGCCATCCACCGTTTCAAGGCGGACGAAGCCTACGTCGTCGGCGAAGGCAAGGGGCCGGTCGGTGCGTATCTGGACATCCCCAGCATCATCGCGCTCGCCAAGGAAAAGGGCGTGGACATGATCCATCCCGGCTACGGATTTCTTTCCGAGAACGCCAGCTTCGCCAAGGCGTGCGAGGAAGCGGGCATCATTTTCGTCGGCCCGCGCGTGGAACTGTTGCAAAACATGGGCGACAAGACCGCCGCCCGCGCGCTCGCGCAAAAAGTCGGCGTGCCGGTGCTGCCCGGAACGGAAGACCCGATCTCCGACCGCAGCGCCGCTTTGAAGGCCGCCAAGGAAATCGGCTTCCCGCTCATCATCAAGGCTGCGTTCGGCGGCGGCGGCCGCGGCATGCGCGTCGTCACCAAGCCTGGCGATCTCGCCGACCTGCTTGACGAAGCACAGGGCGAGGCGGGCCGCGCCTTCGGCAATCCGGCGGTGTTTCTGGAGCGCTACATTCCGCGGGCGAAACACATCGAGGTGCAAATCCTCGGCGACAAGCACGGGAACGTCGTTCACCTACACGAGCGTGACTGCTCGGTGCAGCGCCGCCACCAGAAGGTCATCGAGATCGCGCCCAGCGTGGAACTGGACGAACAGGTGCGTCACGAGTTGTGCGCCGCCGCGGCGCGGCTCTGCCAGGAAATCAAATACGACAACGCCGGTACGGTGGAATTTCTCTACGACCAGGACACCAAGGAATGGTTTTTCATCGAGATGAACCCGCGCATCCAGGTGGAGCACACCGTCACGGAGGTCATCACCGGCATTGACCTCGTGCGCTCCCAGATCCTCATCGCCGATGGCAAGCCCATGCACGGCGAGGAAGTCGGCATCCCGGCGCAGAACGAAATCCGCCGCAGCGGTTACGCCGTGCAATGCCGCATCACCACGGAAGACCCGGAGAACAAATTCCAGCCCGACTATGGCCGCATCCTAACCTATCGCAGCGCCGGCGGCTTCGGCGTGCGGCTCGATGGCGGCATGGGTTACGGCGGCGCGGTCATCACGCCCTTCTATGACTCGCTCCTGGTGAAGCTCACGGTGAGCGGGCCAACGTTTGCCGCTGCGTTGCAACGTATGGATCGCGCCCTGCGCGAATTCCGCATCCGCGGCGTGAAGACGAACATCCCGTTCCTCGAAAACGTCATCCACAACCCGATCTTCAGCAGCGGTCAGGCCTCGACCACCTTGATCGACACCACGCCCGAGCTCTTCAAGTTCAAGGCCAAGCGCGATCGCGCCACCAAGCTGCTCGCCTTCATCGGCGACGTGACCGTGAACGGCAACCCGCACGCCAAAGGTTACGTGCCGAAGGAGTTGCTCACCCCCGCGCGCGTGCCGGCCTACGACCACAAACAAGTCCCGCCCGCTGGCACGCGGCAGTTGCTGCTCGAACTCGGCCCGAAGAAGTTCGCGCAATGGACGCTCAAGCAAAAGCAGTTGCTGGTCACCGACACGACTTTCCGCGACGCGCATCAATCCCTCTTCGCCACGCGCCTGCGCAGCTACGATATGCTCGCCGTCGCCGCTGCCGTCGCGCGCCGGACACCGAACCTATACTCGATGGAGATGTGGGGCGGCGCGACGTTCGACACCGCGCTGCGCTTCCTGCACGAGGACCCGTGGGCGCGCCTGCGCACCTTGCGCGAAGCTGTGCCGAACATCTGTTTCCAGATGTTGTTCCGCGGCTCGAACGCCGTCGGCTATTCCAATTACCCCGACAACGCCGTCGCCGGTTTCGTGAAGCATTCCGCCGAGGCGGGCATGGACATCTTCCGCGTGTTCGACTCGCTCAACTACCTGCCGAACCTCAAGGTCGCCATGGACGCCGTGAACGAAACCCACGCCGTCTGCGAAGCCGCCCTCTGCTACACCGGTAACATCCTCGACAAATCGCGCAGCAAGTATTCGCTGAAATATTACGTCAAGCTCGCGAAGGAATTGGAAAAGATGGGCGCGCACGTCCTCGCCATCAAGGACATGGCCGGCCTCTGCCAACCCGCCGCCGCAAGCGTGCTCGTGAAAGCGCTCAAGGAAGAAATCGGCATCCCCATCCACTTCCACACGCACGACACCAGCGGTATCGCCGCCGCGAGCGTGCTCGCCGCTGCCGACGCGGGCGTGGACATCGCCGACCTCGCCATCGCGTCCATGAGCGGCTCGACGAGCCAGCCGAATTTGAATTCAGTCGTCGCCGCGCTGGAATTCACCAAGCGCGCCACCGGCTTGGACCTCGGCGCGTTGAACGAGCTCGCCGACTACTGGGAACATGTCCGCACCTTCTACGCGCCGTTTGATACCTCGCCGAAGGCCGGCAGCGCGGAAGTCTATCTGCATGAGATGCCCGGCGGGCAATTCACCAACCTCAAGGAACAGGCCGCCGGCATGGGCCTCGCGCACCGCTGGCCCGAAATCGCGCGCACCTACGCCGAGGTCAATGAACTCTTCGGCGATATCGTCAAGGTCACGCCCAGTAGCAAAGTCGTGGGCGATATGACCATGTTCCTCATTACGCGCGGCATCAAACCCGCCGACGTCGTCAACCTCGAACCCGGCAGCGTGTCGTTCCCCGAGTCGGTGATCGACATGCTGAGCGGCGGGCTCGGCCAACCGATGGGCGGCTGGCCGAAGAAGCTCCAGCACGTCGTCCTCGGCAATCGCAAACCCGTCAAGGGCCGTCCCGGCGCGGGCTTGAAACCGTTGAACTTCAAGAAAATCGCGGACGAACTCGCGCCCAAGCTCAAGCGCGACGCGACGATCGACGACGTCTTCAGCCACGTCATGTATCCCGAAGTGTTCGCCGAATACGTCCGCAAAGTGCAGGCCAGCGGCGATCTCTCCGTGCTGCCGACCCCGGCGTTTTTCTACGGCATGAAAATCGGCCAGGAAATCTCCATCGAGATCGAGCCGGGCAAAGTCCTCTTCATCCGCCTCGTCAACATCGGCGCGGTGGATGCCGAGGGTAAACGCTCCGTCAGCTTCGAGTTGAACGGCATGACGCGCCAGCTTGCTGTCGTGGACAAAGCCGTGAAACCCACCGTCAAGGCCCGCGTCAAGGCCGATCCCGCCAAGCCCGGCGAAGTCGGCGCTCCCATCCCCGGCCTCGTCACCGCGCTCGCCGTGAGCGTCGGCGCGAAGGTCGCCAAAGGCGACAAGCTCCTCGTCCTCGAAGCCATGAAGATGCAGACCACCGTCTACGTCCCGCACGACGGCGTCGTGGAGGAAATCTGTGTCGCCGTCAGCGACGCGGTGGAGAGCAAGGACCTCATCGCCCGCATCCGCGCTGCCTGACATGAAGCCCACCACCTCCAGCCGGCCGTTGCGGGTCGGGATGATTTCCCTCGGCTGCGCCAAGAACCTGGTGGACGCCGAGATCATGCTCGGTTCGCTCCTCAAATCCGGCGTGGAGATTACCAACGATGCCGCGGCAGCCGATGCCGTGATCGTCAACACCTGCTCCTTCATTGACTCCGCGCAGGAGGAGAGCGTGGACACCATCCTTGAATCCGTCGAGCTCCGTGACGCCAACCAGCGCGGCCAGGCCGTGATCGTATCCGGCTGCCTCTCGCAACGCTTCCGCGAGGAACTCCCCCAGCTCATGCCCGAGGTGGACGCCTTCATGGGCATCGACCAGGTCGCACATGTCGGCGATATCGTGGGCAAGGCGATCGCGGCGCGGAGCGCCAGAAGCCAGAAGCCAGAAGCCAGAAGCCAGAAGAAAAAAGTCACCGCGCGGCTGAACGAACTGGAAAAGAACCGCGACCTCTCCGCCCACGAAAAAGAAGAATCCCTCCGCGGCACCGACAAATTCGGCAAGACCAGAAGGGTCGTCAGCGCAAAGCCATCTTCCATCCTCCATCCTCCATCCTCGCCTCTGCTGGATGTGACCGCCCGCCCGGTGTTTATCCCCGATTTTGAGACGCCGCGCTTCCGGCTCACGCCGCGCCATTTCGCCTACCTGAAGATCGCCGAGGGTTGCAACCACCCGTGCAGCTTCTGCATCATCCCCCGGATGCGCGGCTCGCACCGCAGCCGCACGCAGGCGGATATCGTCGCCGAAGCCAAGGCGCTCATCGCTGACGGCGTGAAGGAGATCAATCTGATTTCGCAGGACTCGACCTACTACGGCCTCGACCTGCGCCCGAACCACAGCCGCGCGATTTCCTCGCCGGAGAAATTTTCCGCCGCCGCCAAATCCCTCGCCACCGATGCCACCACCATCTGCACGCTGCTACGCGAGTTGAATTCGCTCAAAGGCGATTTCTGGATCCGCCTGCTCTACACGCACCCGGCGCATTGGACTGATGAACTCATCGCCACCATCGCCGCGTGCCAGAAAGTGGCGCGCTATGTGGACATCCCGCTCCAGCACATCCACGAGAACATGCTCGAACGCATGAGGCGCGAGACCTCGCAGCAATACATCGTGGACCTCATCGCCCGCATCCGCGCCGGCATCCCCGGCATCGCGTTGCGGACGACGTTCATCGTCGGCTTCCCCGGCGAAACCGAGGCCAGCTTCAACACGCTGCTCGATTTCATCCGCGACACGAAGTTCGAGCGGCTCGGCGTGTTCGCGTATTCGCAGGAAGACGGCACCCGCGCCGGCGCGATGTCCGGCCAGATCTCGGACAAAGTGAAGCAAAAACGCCGCGAACTCGCCATGGCCGCGCAACATCAGGTCGCCGTTGCCGTCTCCGAATCCTTCGTGGGCCGCGAGTTGAAGGTGCTGATCGAAGGCACGGCGAACGCGAAGCAGTTGCAGCAGGCGAATGTCTCCTCCTGGGAACACGGCCTGATGCGCGAATCGGAAGCTCTCAACTCTCAGCTCTCAACCAAGAACTACTTGGTCGCCCGCGGTGAAGCGGACGCGCCGGACATCGATGGCCGGGTTTATGTGCGGGGCAAGCTGCCGGTGGGCGAATTCGCCCGCGTAAAAGTTGTCGGGCACACCGATTACGACCTCATCGCCACCGTGCCTTAGCCGCGTTGGTGACAACGCAGATTCCCGGCGGGCAGGGGTGTCGGCGGTTTCACAAGCGCGGCTGCAAGGCGCAGGTTATTTCGGCGCTCCCATGTCGCTCAGCATCTTCTGCATGGCGGCCATCATCATTTGCTGGATGTCGGCGTAGGCGGTGTAGCCGGTGGGTGGTTCAAATTGCGCGGCGTCGGGCTTCACAAACTTGATGTTTTGGTAGCGCATGAGGAGCGAGCCTTCCTTGCCCGAGGTCTGGATCTGCACTGGAAAATCTTTCAGGTTGGAGGCGTTCCAGACGGTGAATTCCTGCGTCTGCTTGTCGCTGGCGGTCATGACGACCTTGTTCTTCACGCAGGGATGGCCGGCGACGGTTTCCTTGCCGAGCGCGGTGGTTTCGACTTTCAGGTCTTTGTCCAGCGCGGCGGCGTCTTGCTTGGACAGGGACATCTTGGCGTAGGATTTGATGCCGGGATAGATGATGTAGGTGGTCTTGAGGTCGGTGCGGGTGATGTTGATGATGTGGTCCATGCCCATCTGTTTCATGCTGTCCAGCGCTTCGGGCGGCAGGGCCTGGCCTTTGACTTTGGTCATGTCGATCTCGGAGCGCATCTTGGTGTCGAGCACGGCGAAGCTCGCGGGCAGGCTCATGGTCTTGCCGTCGGGGGCGGTGATATCCATGTCCACGTCGGCGGTGAAGGCGTTGTTCGCGCCGAAGATTCTGGTGAAGCTGGCATTCATGCCGGCGCTGCCGGGCCCGGATTGGGCGAGGGCGGTCAGGCTGGCGGCGAGCAGAAGGGTGAATGCGGCGGCGCAGGAGGTGGTGCGTTTCATTTCGGGCGAGGATACGCCGGAGCGCCGGCATCGCCAGCCAAAACTGGCGGCGCGGCAGCGCCGACCTACCTTGATGAGATTTGTTTTCGGTTGCGGTTGAACGTCTCGATTCTACACTGGTCAGACTGTCATGTTCAAAATCTCATTCCCCACCATTTTGGTCCGTCGCTGGCTCGCGCTGACGTTGTTGTTGGCTGGCGCGGGGCTGTCACCGCTCGCGGCGCAGCAGTTGCCGGTCATCGAGAAAACCTTGTCCAACGGCATGCGGCTGCTGCTCGTGCCGCGCCACGACGACCCGAGCATCGCGGGCGGTTGGGTGGCGCACGTGGGCAGCGCGAACGAGCGGCCCGGCATCACGGGCATCGCGCACTTGTTCGAGCACATGATGTTCAAGGGCTCGCAGGTTATCGGCACGAAGGATTGCGCGCAGGATGTGAAGATCATCGAGGAGCAGGAGAAAATCCGCGAGGAGATGCGCGCCGAGGAATCCAAGCTGCGCGCGGCGTCGCGGCGGGGCGAGATTGACGATTGGCAAAAGCCGGAGAACAAGTCACCGCGCTGGCGCGAACTGGAAAAGCGGTTCAACGAACTGGCCGCCAAGCAGCGCGCGCTCATGGTGAAGAACGAATTCTGGAAGATCTACGACGCCAACGGTGCGTCGGGCATGAACGCATTCACTTCCGAGGACATGACCGTGTATTTCTGCAGTGTGCCGGCCAACAAGCTGGAGTTGTGGATGTGGCTGGAGTCCGACCGGCTGCTGAACAACGTGCGGCGCGAATTCTACACCGAGCGCGACGTGGTGTTCGAGGAGCGGCGGATGCGGACAGATTCGCCGCCGCTGGGGCTCTTGAACGAGGCGTTCAACTCGCTGTTCTGGCAATCGCATCCGTATAGCTGGCCGGTGGTGGGCTGGCCGTCGGACATTCCTGCCATCTCGAAGGCGCAGGCGGATGAATTCTATGCGACGTATTATGCCCCGCAAAATCTCACGGCCTGCCTCGTCGGGGATTTCAACCCGGATCAGGCGTTCGCGCTTGCGGAAAAATATTTGGGCCGCATTCCCCGGGGAACGAACACCGTGCCGGACGTCGTCACGCAGGAGATGAAACAGCCGGGCGAGAAACGGCTCAACGGCGAGGCGGACGCGAACCCGCAGGTGCGCATCGCGTGGCACGCGGTGGCGTTCGCGCACAAGGATGCCTACGCGCTGGACATCTTCGCGCAGTTGCTTTCCGAACAGACCGGGCGGCTCTACAAGGGCCTCGTGCTTGGCAGCGGCGTGGCCACGGAAGTGGGTGCGTGGAACGGAGCGCAGAAGTGGGCCGGCAGTTTTGAAATCCGCGGCGAAGCGGCGGCGGGCCACACACCGGCGGAAGTGGAGCAGGGGATCTACGCCGAATTGGAGAAATTGCAGCAAGCGGAAGTGCCCGCAGCGGAATTGCAGAAGGTGAAGAATCAGTTCGCCGCCGCCGAATTCCGCAAGCTGGAATCCAACATGGGCATCATGACGCATCTCTTGGTCAGCGACGGTAATGGCGACTGGCGCGAGTTCAACAACTCCGCCGCCAAATATCAGGCTGTGACCGCCGCCGATGTGCGGCGCGTGGCCCAGGAATATTTCACCAAACAAAATCGCGCCGTGGCGACGTTCACGCGCAAACCGGACGGGGCGTCCGGGAAGGGGGTGGCGAAGTGAAAACTATTCCATTCTTAATTTTGACTGCGATATTGACGGCCTTTTTGTCGCCGCTCGTTTCCTCTGCCGCCGCTGAAATCCCCGAGCGCCCGGAAAAGATTTCCTTCCCGGCGCTGAAATACGAACCGCCACGCGCCGCCGACTACCGGGTGCAACTCAAGTCCGGCCCTGTCGCCTACGTCGTGCCGGATCGCGAACTGCCGCTGGTCAACATCAGCGTCCACGTCCGCACCGGGCAGTATCTCGAACCCGCCGGCAAAGAGGGGCTGGCCGCGCTCACCGGCTGGCTGCTCGCGCATGGCGGCGCGGGCACGAACACCGCCGAGCAATTAGAGGAGCGGCTGGCATTTCTCGCCGCCGACCTCAACACCGGCATCGGCGACACCGAGGGCGTGGTAAGCCTGAACCTGCTCTCCAAGGACCTCGACGAAGGCCTGGGAATCCTGCGCGATGTGCTGTTCGCACCGCGTTTTCAGGAGGATAAAATCAAGCTGCGCAAGGAACAACTGCTTCAGGACATGAAGCAGCGCAACGATAACTCCGCTACCATCGAGGCCATCGAGCGCAGCCGGCTCGCGTATGGCGAGAATTTCTGGGCGAACCGCCTGAGCACGGCGGCATCGCTGGAAGGTATCACGCGCCGGGACATCGAGGTTTTCCATTATCAATGGTTCTGGTCGTCCAACTTCGTCATCGCGGTGAGCGGTGATTTTGAACGCGGCGAAATGATCGCCAAGCTGGAAAAAGTTTTTAACGGTCGTCCCAACATCGCCATGCGGGAATACATTCCTGCGGGAAAACTCGCCGACATCCCCACCAACACCGCCTTTGCCGCGCCCGGCGTGTATGTGGTGGACAAGCCGGACGTGAACCAAGGCCGTGTCTCCCTCGTGCTGCCCGGCCTGCGCCGCGATGACCCCGATTACCACGCGGTGAGCATGATGAACGAAATCCTCGGCGGCGGCGGGTTCACGTCCCGCATCGTCAACCGCGTGCGCTCTGACGAGGGGCTGGCGTATTCGGCCGGCTCGAAGTTCCCGGGCGGTGTCTATTTCCCCGCCTCGTTCACGGCGGCGTTCCAGACCAAATCCCGCACCGTACCCTACGCGACTTCGATCGTGTTGGATGAGATGAAAAAGATCGCCGCGCAGCCGGTGACCGCCGCGGAATTGCAGGCCGCGCAATCCGCCACCATCGAACGCTTCCCGCGCGCTTTCGCCACCAAGAAACAGGTCGCCGCCGCGCTTGCCGCCGAGGAATTCAGCGGGCGCTACAAGACGGATCCGCAGTATTTCCAGAACTACCGGAAGAGCATCGCCGCCGTCACCGTGGCCGATGTGCAGCGCGTGGCGCAGAAATATCTCACGCCGGACAAGCTCGTGATTCTCATCGTGGGCAAGAAGGAGGAGATTCTGCTCGGCCACCCGAACCACGCGGTGAAGCTCGACGACCTCGGCAAAGTCCTTGACCTGCCGCTGCGCGACCCGCTGACGTTGAAGCCGGTGACGGTGGGGAAATAGAACGGAGACTATCGAACAAGCGGAACGCCGCCTTCAGGCGGCAGCAGCGAGGATATTCACGTTTCTGCCGCCTGAAGGCGGCGTTCCCACTTCGCGATTGGGCGGCACAACCAGCCGCAATACTTCACGGCGACTGGCGATACAGCGATAGATATTCCCGGAGCGTTTGGTCTTCGGGCGGCTTGAGCCGTGCTTTGCGGCTCATCTTGCGCATCCAAGTTTCCCAGTCGGTAGCGGAATAATCTGCCGGCGGATAATACTTATGGCAGGCCGTGCACTTGGCGATGTAGAGCTTGCGGGCGGCGGCGATTTGTTCATTCGTGAGCAGCGGAGCGCCGCCGCCGGGAGGAAGCGGCGGCGGCGCGGCTGCGGCGTTCGGTTGGCGCGAGCCGGCACAGCCGGTCACCGCCAGCAGCACGCCTACCGTCATCGCCAGACTAACACGGCGCGGCGACATCAGAAGTCGAAGCCGAACAACAGGCGTACGTTCAGCCGCTCATGGCCGTCGAGGTCGAGGCTGGAGTTGCCGTCAGGATTGCCCTCGAAGTTCGCGCCGTAAATCTGCGGCATGACGGTGAGCGCGGCCCACCAGCGTTCCGTACGGTAGCTCACCACGGGGCCGAGGTAGAACGCGTAGCCCTCCCAGGTTTCGTATTCCTCGACTTCGGCGTGGTGGCGCATTTCAAATCCGACCGCCCAGCGGGAACTCAACTGGCGCGTGAGGCCGAAGGTGGCTTCAAATTCGCCTACGACGTCCTTGTAGTTGTGTTCCCACTCGGTTTCGTGCGTGAGGTTGAGCGCCCACTTCCAATCGCCGTGGCGTTGGCCGAAGATGAGTTTCTGCTCAAACTCGAATTTGCGATGCGCCCAGTCCCAGCCGGGTTCGAGGTAGATGGAGAAGCCGACGGGGTTTTCCGCCGGGTTCAGGACGAGATATTTGTTCTCAAACGAGACGCCGGTCTGGTGGTAATGGGAATAGCTGCCGCCGCCGGGGATGTCGTAGCTCACAGACTCGTGATTGAAGTAGGCGGCGACCTGATAGCGGTCGGTGACGCCGTATTCGATTTCTTCGCGGAACTGCCAGCGCATATAGTCTTCCTTGCCGACGGTGGCGTTGCGGCCGGCGCGGAGCGTGACCCATTGCTCGGCTTCCCACGCGCCTTTGGGCAGCGTCTCGGGCTCGTAGGTGTAGGTGAACAGGCGTTCCGTGGCCGTGGCAGCGGCGGTCGCGAGTAGGGTGCAGGTGAGGGTGGTCAGGAGATGTTTCGGATTCATGTTGGGTGCTTCGGTTCGGTTGCGAACGAGGCAGAGCATGAACCAAAGGCGGGGTGGCCGCTAACGGCGGCTTGCGAAAAATTGTCGGCGGTTTGCGGGACGAGGTAAGGCTGCACCGCAAAGTTCACTTGCGCTTCCGGCCCGACTGAAGACAATTGTTGCAAGATGATTTCATTTTTCTGGCGGTTGGTTTTGTTGTTGGTGCTCGGTGGCTCGGCTGTGATGGCGGCTCCCGGGCGCACTGAGCACGTCATCATCATCAGCATTGATGGCGGCAGCCCAGCTGACATCAAAAAGAGCCAGATGCCGGTGCTGACGCAACTGGCGCGGGAAGGCGCAGTGACGTGGATGGCACAAACCATTCGTCCCTCCATCACGCTGCCGGCGCATACTTCCATGCTCACTGGTGTGCAGATGGCGAAGCACGGTATCACTTGGAACGATTGGGTGCCGACCAACCCGGTTGTCAGCGTGCCCACGGTGTTCACCGCAGCGAAGGCGGCGGGATATTCCACCGCGATGTTTGTCGCCAAGGAAAAGTTCCGGCAACTGCTCCAACCCGGCACGGTGGATGAATTCAGCTTCAAGCGCGCCGCCAGCCGGGGGGTCGTCAAGAGCGACAGCGGTGGCAAAAAAGACAAGAAGAAGGAGGCCAGCGTCACCGCTATCACTGTGGCCACCAGCGCTGCCGAATATATCGTTCGTCACAAACCAGGGCTGTGCTTCATCCACTTCGCCGACCCGGATAGCGTGGGGCACAAGCACGGCTGGAGTTCGCCGGAGCAGCTTAAAGCCTTCGCCGAAGTGGACGCCGCGCTCGGCGTCGTCCGCCAGGCGCTCAAACAGTCGGGACTTGCCACCAACTCCGTGGTCCTCATCACCGCCGACCACGGCGGTAAGGGCAAGGGTCACACGGAAAATATTCCCGAGAACATGACCATCCCGTGGATCGCGTGGGGTCAGGGCGTGAAGCCGGATTTCCAGATCACCGCGCCGGTGAATACCTGCGATACCGCCGCCACGGCGCTGTGGTTGCTCGGCCTCAAGCCGGCGGCGCCGTTGGATGGCGCGCCAGTGACGAGTGCGTTTGAGTAGTGGGGAGCGGCCGGAACGAAGCAGCGCGCCCAGTCGCGCAATCGTTTCGCGGATAGTTTCACGTTTTCCGCGCCCGCGATTTCCAGTGTGGTCGTGCCGGCGAATCCGACTTGTTTCAACGCCTTGACGATGGCGGGAATCCTCACCACGCCGTCGTCGAGCGGGATGACGGCCATGCCGCAGCCGTGGATTTTGCCGCGCTTGGGCAGCCAGGCTGCGGACATATCCTTTCAGTGTACATGCTGGACTTTTTTGCTGGGAGTGTTTTCGCCCGCCAAAGTGCGCAGCGGAATGAAGTTCGGTGCGGCGGCAGCCACCAGCGCGCCCTGGAGCAGACCACCGACAAAGCGGCGGCGGGAGAGTTCCTGATTTCGTTTCATATTTTGTGGGATGATGTCGTGTTTAACACCAACCATCCGGCGAAGTCTTGCGAATTTCTGCAGTGCAATAATCGGCAAGCATTGGCCCGGTGCATCCACCGGTTGCTCCTGGCTTGAGGTCTAGCGCGGATGCTGCGTGGGCGTCTGCAGCGGGTAAAGCCCGGGGCAGCAGCCGAACGTCTCGTGGAATGCCGCGCTGAAATGGCTCAGGCTCTGGTAGCCGACCTCCAGCGAGACTTCCGTGACGTTGTGCTCGCCGGCGCGCAGCAGTTCCGCCGCACGTTCCATGCGCAACCGGCGGAGGTGTTGCGTGATGGTCTGGCCGGTCTGCGCGGAGAAGATGCGGCTGAGGTAGAAATGGCTACACCCGATTTTTTTCCCCAATTCCTCCAGGCTCGGCGGCGCGGCTAAGTTCTGCTTCAACAGGAAAATGACCTGCTCCACCCGCTCCTGCGCGAGGCGCTGCTGCCGCGTGCAGAACATCTCCGTCTCCGCCGGCGGCTGCACCAGAAACGTCACGGCCAGTTCGAGCGCCTTGCATTGGTACCACACCGGCTGTGCCGCTGCATATACCGGTGGCTGCCGCAGCGTGGCGATGAGTTGCAGTTGTGCTGCCGTCAGCCGCACGGTCGCGGCTGTCGCGGGTTGCCCTGGCGCGTTTATGACCGCCGCGCGCACGACCGGGTGCAGCATCGGCTCCAGACCGGCGAGATGTTTGGCGAGGAACGGTCCGGAAAATTCCACGGTGAGAAAACGATGCGGCTCGCCTGCCGCGCGCTTCGCGGTCAGCGGCTCATCCCGGCGATGGTAGAAGCCGACGGTGTTCGGGGCGAATTCCGCGCGCCCGCCGTCGCCGACCACAAAGCCGTGACCTTCCAGATTCAGGCACAGCTCCACGCAGCCCGGATGAAAACTCGCCGCCCAGTCAAATTCGCGCTTGGCGTGGAAGTCATGCCATTCGATGCTGTAGCCCGCACCGTGAAAACTGCCGAACAACGGCTGCCAGCCGCCGCCGACATCGCGCCACGCCGCCGCCTCGGTGAAGGGGGCGGTGTTGGGTTTGGTTTTCGAACTCCGGTTCATCGGCTCAATAACGAGCCTGATTCTCATTTGTAGAATCTTTTCTGGCAAGTAATGAAAAATATCAGCC
Source organism: Verrucomicrobiales bacterium (assembly GCA_017853785.1). Taxonomy (GTDB): domain Bacteria; phylum Verrucomicrobiota; class Verrucomicrobiia; order Limisphaerales; family JAFMIX01; genus JAFMIX01. Next base: position 335 of record JAFMIX010000004.1, on the reverse strand, counting down.
GGCCTATTCGCTGCTGGTGGGAAAACCGCTGCGCTTGCTGACTTGGGCCAAGCGTTTTTCCCAATCGCCCTTGTGCGCCAGCGGGTCGGCGTCCGTGCCCCAAAGCTTCTTCACCATTTCCCGCTGCGGCACGAAAGGGCATTTCGCCTTGGGATTCTTGTGCGCGGCGTCGAGGGCGCGGAGCGCGAGCTGTGCGCCGCTCATCAACGCCGGTTTATCCGGCTGGCTGAACTTGGTGTTTAACTCATGCGCCGCATTGTCCAGCGCGCCCCAGCGCTCCGCGTCGGTCGTGCCCCAGAGTGTCGGCTGCGTGTCGAGTGGCGCGAGATTCCAGA